>JAHJTI010000184.1 GCA_018829945.1 Pseudomonadota bacterium
CCACCGTATATCATAGTAATTGAGAGAAACAAGGGGGCACAGTGGATTATTTCTTGAGTGAAGAGCAGCAGATGATCGTTGATGTTGCTCGGCAGATTACCGACGAAATGATTATTCCGCAAAGATCGGAATTGGATGAAACAGAAGACTATCCGCGTGATATCTTAACCGCCATTGCCAAGGCCGATTTGTATGGCCTGTATATCCCTGAAGAGTATGGCGGTTTGGGCGGGGGGTGTTTTGATATCGTCCTGGCCCTTGAGCAGTTTGCCCGCGGTTGTACCGGGGTAGCCACTGCCTTTGCCGCCAGTGCTTTGGGCGCATACCCGATTCTTATTTCCGGCAGCGAAGAGTTGAAGCAGAAATATATGCCTCTCATTGCCAGCGGTGAAAAACTGGCGGCATTTGCCCTTACCGAAGCCAATGCGGGCAGCGATGCCTCGGGTATACAGACCACGGCCGTTCTTGACGGCGACGAATGGGTTCTTAACGGCACCAAACAGTGGATTACCAATGCAGGTGAGGCGCAAATCTATACGGTTATTGCCATCACCGACAAGAGCAAGGGCCCCCGTGGCGCCACCGTGTTTGTGGTCGAGGATACCGATCCCGGGTTTACATACGGAGTCAAGGAAAAGAAGCTTGGTATCCGGTGCTCTTCCACCCGGGAATTGATTTTCAAGGACTGCCGTATTCCCAAGGACAGGGTCATTGGCCGGATCGGCATGGGATTTATCACCGTGATGAAGACCTTGGATCAGTCCCGCCCGGGCATCGCTATTCTTGGTGTCGGCCTGGGGCAGGGTGCTCTGGATGAGGCCGTGGTTTATGCCAAGCAGCGTGTCCAGTTCGGCAAACCTATTATCTCCTTCCAGGCAATTCAGCATATCCTGGCCGATATGGCTATCCAGGTCGAAGCAGGCCGTGCCCTGGTATACTCTTCTGCCAAGCATATCGACGCCCATAAAAATGACATGTCCAAAGCATCCTCCATGTGCAAGGTGTTCGCCACCGATATGGCGATGAAGGTCACCACCGATGCGGTACAGGTTTTGGCCGGTTATGGGTATATGCGCGAGTATCCGGTGGAGAAGATGATGCGGGACGCCAAGATTCTTCAGATCTACGAAGGCACCAACCAGATTCAGCGTAATGTTATTGGTCAGGAACTCAACAAGGAGTATACGAGGTCCTAATGAAGATCATTGTTTGCGTAAAACAGGTTCCGGACGCCAAAGATGTCCGCCTGGATCCCAAAACCAATACTTTGGCCAGGGAAGGCGTGCAATCCATTATGAATCCGTATGACCGCCATGCCCTTGAAGAGGCGGTTCGTCTCAAGGAGCAGCACGGCGGCACGGTAACCGTGGTCAGCATGGGGCCTCCCCAGGCTGAGGAGATGCTGCGCGAGGCCGTTTCCTGCGGTGCGGACGAGGCGGTGCTTGTCTCGGATCGCGCCTTTGCCGGGGCAGATACCTGGGCGACAACCTATACCCTTGCCATGGCCATTAAGAAAATTGACGATTTTGATCTTATCCTGTGCGGCAAGCAGGCCATAGACGGGGATACCGCCCAGGTAGGACCCGGACTGGCAGAGCGCCTTGACATTCCTTTTGTCGCCTATGTGCGCAAGATCAATGACTGCACCGCCGATACAATCCGGGCAGAGCGTTTGATGGATGACGGCTATGATCTGCTGGAAATTCCTTTGCCTGCCCTGTTCACCGTAGTCAAAGAGATCAATGAGCCAAGAATTCCTTCCCTTAAGGGGAAGATGAAGGCGAAAAAGATCGATATCGCCAGAATGTCCGCGGTGGACATCGAGGCTGATCCTGATCAACTCGGGCTGAAGGGTTCCACGACCCAGGTAGTCAAGGTGTTCTCGCCGGAATTGAAAGGGGACAGGGCCATGCTGGTCGGCACACCCAGTGAGCAGGTTGCGCAGTTGTATGAGAAATTGTCGCCTCTCCTGTAGATCTCAGACGAACGGAATTCTCTATGTTACATATTGATATAGAAGCCTGTATTGGTTGCGGTGTCTGTGAAAGTACCTGTACCTTCGGGGCAATCACGATTGAAAATGGATGCGCCGTGGTCGGCGATACCTGCACTCTCTGCGGCAGTTGCGTTGATGTCTGCGAGGTCGGCGCTCTTTCCATCGAGAGAGAGGAAAAGGTTGTTCAGGGCAACTTGAGCGATTGGTCCGGTGTCTGGGTCTATGCAGAATGCAGGCATGGCAGGATTGCTCCTGTTGCCCTGGAACTGCTCGGGGCAGGGCGTAAGCTGGCCGAAAAAAGAGGTGTTGCCCTTTCCGCGGTCCTTTTGGGCTCAAAGATCGAGGGGTTGGCCGAAGAACTTGTCGCGCATGGCGCTGACAAGGTTTTTGTAGTCGATGACCCCGCCTTGGCCTCATTTACAGACGATGCCTATGGCAACGCCCTGAGCGCGTTGGCAATAGAGCATAAACCCGAGATTATTCTTGCCGGGGCCACGGCCATCGGCAGATCCTTTATCCCCCGGGTCGCGACAACCCTGGCAACCGGACTCACCGCCGACTGCACCGATCTGGCCATCCGCGATGAGGACGGCGCACTGCTCCAGACCCGTCCTGCTTTTGGCGGCAACATCATGGCCACCATTGTCTGCCCGCATACCCGCCCGCAGATATCTACGGTTCGTCCGCTGGTGATGAAGCCTCTTGCCAGGGATGCTGTACGCAAAGGGGAAATTATCGCGGTGAAAATGAACCCTGCCGCTCTCAAGCCCCGCGTTAAGGTGCTCGATTCGGTGGTTGAAGATCTTGACCGGGTGAATCTCACCGAGGCCGATATTGTCGTGGCTGGCGGTCGTGGTCTGGAGAACGAAAAGGGCTTTGCCATGATTCGCGAGCTGGCCGATGTGCTGGGCGGGGCGGTTGCCGCCTCCCGGGCTGCGGTGGACAGCGGTTGGGTTCCCTATCCCCATCAGGTTGGCCAGACCGGCAAGACCGTGGCTCCCAAAGTCTATATTGCCTGCGGAATCTCCGGGGCTATCCAGCATCTGGTGGGCATGCAATCTGCCGATACCATCATCGCCATTAATCGGGATCCCGATGCCCCGATTTTTGATGTGGCTACCTATGGCATTGTCGGGGACGTTTTTGAAATCGTGCCCAAACTTATTGAGAAATTCAAGGAAAGGAAGAACTCATGAGTCTGAGCGAAAAAATTGCCGTGGTAACTGGGGGCAGCAGGGGGATTGGCCGGGCTATTTGTCTGCGTTTGGCCGCTCAGGGCGCCACGGTTATGGTCAACTATGTGAGCAACCCGGCCGCTGCGGAAGAAACGGTGCAGTCCATCCGGGCTGCCGGCGGCAAGGCCGAGCCGGTTCAGTTCAATGTCGCGGTTGCCGCGGAGATTGAGGCGGCTTTCAAGAATATCCTTGATGCGCATGGCCGGGTTGATATCCTGGTGAACAATGCCGGGATCACCCGAGACGGTCTGCTCATGAAGATGAAGGATGAGCAGTGGGATGAGGTGCTCAATACAAATCTCAAGGGCGTGTTTCTCTGCACCAAGGCGGTAAGCCGCGCCATGATGAAGCAGCGCTGGGGACGGATCATCAACATCACCTCGGTGATCGGTTTTGCCGGAAACGCCGGGCAGGCCAACTACGCTGCCGCCAAGGCCGGAATTGTCGGCTTTACCAAATCCGTGGCCAAGGAACTTGCCTCCCGCGGAATTACAGTGAACGGGGTTGCTCCCGGTTATATCGTCACCGACATGACCAGGGATCTTTCCGAAGAAGTCACCAATACAATCAAGAACGAGATTCCCATGGGCACGCTTGGCGAACCGGATGATATTGCCGGCGCTGTCGCCTTTTTGGCGTCTGATGATGCACGCTATGTGACCGGGCAGTTTATCCATGTCAATGGCGGCATGTTCATGTAATATAGTGTACGAGTAAATTGTGCTGTTTTTGTAAAAGGGAAGGATGATACCGGTCCGTAACATACATAAAGGGTTACAAGGTGACCACTGTTGTTTCACAGCGCGTCGCAGTTTTCGCCTCTCTGTGATTGCAGCAAATCCTGGTAAGATGTTACCGTAAACAAGGAAGGAGAAAAGATCATGTCTGTACAGGAAAAACTCATTGATATCATTGCCGAGCAGTTGAGTGTGGATAAAGATAAGGTTGTCCCCGGAGCATCTTTTATTGATGATTTGGGCGCTGACTCTCTCGACCTGGTTGAGCTTATCATGGCCATGGAAGAGGCTTTTGATATCGAGATTGCCGATGACGTCGCAGAAAAAATCACCACCGTTCAGCACGCCATCGATCATGTCAACAAGGTTGCCGGTTGATCCGGACTTCTGTGTTGTCAGCAGGTCTTTGAGGGAACAATTGAGGACTGACCTTGGTGGGGGCGTAACCCATCAAGGCCATTCTTGCTCTGCAAACAGATTGTGAGGATCAACGTGGGCAGAAGAGTTGTGGTCACCGGAGTTGGACTGGTTACTCCCCTGGGAACAGGCGTGGAGAAAACCTGGAGCGCACTGTGCGCCGGCAAGAGCGGTATCGGCCCGATTACCCGGTTCGACGCCAGTGAAGTCGGGGTTAATATCGCCGCTGAGGTCAAGGATTTTCAGGCCGAAGACCATATGGACAAAAAGGTCGCCAAGCATCTCGACCTCTTTGTGCAATATGCTGTAGCGGCTGCCGGGGAAGCATTGCGAAATGCCGACCTGCAGATAACCGATGACAACGCCGTCCGGGTCGGAAGCATTATGGGCTGCGGGCTTGGCGGCCTGCCCACCATAGAGAAATATCATCAGGTGGCCATGGAAAAAGGAACGAAGCGCATCACCCCGTTTTTTATTCCTATGGTCATTCCCAATATGGGTGCCGGACAGATTTCCATTGTCTACGGCACCAGGGGCCCGAATCTGTGTCTTACCACGGCGTGCGCGGCAGGAACCCATGCGGTGGGCGAGGCGTTTCGCTCCATAGTCAACGATGAATGCGATGTAGCCATTACCGGCGGAAGCGAATCAGTTATCTGCCCTCTGGCGGTTGGCGGTTTTCATGCCATGAAGGCCCTGTCCACCCGCAATGATCAGCCTGAAAAAGCTTCGCGCCCCTTTGAACGTGACCGGGACGGTTTTATCATTTCCGAAGGCGCCGGAGTGCTCATTCTTGAGGAGTTGGAACATGCCAAGGCCCGCGGCGCGAAGATTTATGCCGAGGTTGCCGGGTACGGTTTGAGCGGCGATGGCTACCATATGGCCGCTCCTCCTGAAGATGGCAATGGGGCGGTGCGCTGCATGCGAATGGCCCTCAAGGATGCGGGCATGAACCCCGAAGACGTTGACTATATCAATGCCCACGGCACCTCCACTCCGCTGAACGATGTGGTTGAAACCAGAGCCATTAAAACTGCTTTCGGCGACCAGGCATACAAGCTGGCTATCAGTTCGACAAAGTCCATGACCGGCCATATGCTGGGCGGTGCCGGCGGAATCGAAGCGGTTTTCACCGCGCTGGCCATCAAGCACCAGATAGCCCCGCCGACCATAAACCTGGAGAACCCCGATCCCGAGTGCGATCTGGATTATGTTCCCAATCAGGCCCGCAAGATGAAAATCAGGGCAGCAATGTCCAATTCTTTTGGCTTCGGCGGGACCAATGCGGTGTTGATTATGAAGCAATACGAGGCTAAGCCGTGAGGATTTCCATCGGCTGCGATCACGGCGGCATCGGCCTGAAGGGAGAACTCGTCACGCTTCTTCAGGAAATGGGACATGAGGTCGATGACAAAGGCTGCTTTGCCGCCGAGTCTGTCGATTACCCGGATTTTGCCAAGGCTGTCTGCGCCCAGGTGCAGAACGGGGAGTGCGAGCGGGGGATTCTGATCTGCGGAACCGGGGTCGGGATGTCCATGGTTGCCAACCGTTTTAACGGGATTCGCGCCGGGCTGTGCAATGAGTTGTTTACTGCCCGTATGAGCCGGGAGCACAATGACGCTAATGTGCTTTGCCTTGGCGCCAGAGTTGTAGGCCCTGGTCTGGCCGCGGAAATTGTCCGGGCTTGGGTCACCACCGAATTTGCCGGGGGCAGGCATCAGCGACGGATTGCCATGTTCTAGAAAAACGGGCCTGCCCTGTTGCGGGCCTCAGCCATTTTAATTCATTGCGCGGCCGGAATTACCTGGAGTAATTTTTCGGCCGTGATTATTTTGCCCGATTTCAAACCATATATAACCATAAGGATGCCGCAGTGTCGTATTTGAAAGAGAGTGACCCGGATGTGTATCGTTCCATTGGCCATGAGTTGGCAAGGCAGTCCAATCAACTCGAACTGATTGCCTCGGAAAATATTGTCAGCGAGGCAGTGCTGGAGGCCCAAGGTTCCATTTTCACCAACAAGTACGCTGAGGGCTATCCCGGCAAGCGCTACTATGGCGGTTGCGAATATGCCGATCAGATCGAATCCCTGGCCATTGAACGGGCGTTGAAGATTTTCGGTGCAGAATACGCCAATGTTCAGCCCCATTCCGGCAGCCAGGCCAATATGGCCGTTTATTTTTCTTCGCTGCAGCCTGGAGACACGGTGCTCGGCATGGATCTGGCCCACGGCGGTCATCTTACCCACGGTTCCGGGGTGAATTTTTCCGGACAGCTCTATAAATTTGTTTCCTACGGGGTGAACCGGGAAAACGAGCGTATCGACATGGCTGAGGTGGAACGCGTTGCCCTTGAGCACAAGCCGAAAATGATCGTAGCCGGAGCAAGCGCCTACCCAAGGGTCATTGATTTTGCCGGATTCCGCGCCATAGCCGACAAAATCGGCGCCTTGTTCATGGTGGATATGGCCCACATTGCCGGATTGGTCGCAGCCGGTGTCCATCCCTCCCCGGTTCCCCATGCCGACTTTGTGACGACCACCACCCATAAGACCCTGCGCGGTCCCAGGGGCGGCCTGATCCTTGCCAAGGCAGAGTTCGGCAAGAAACTCGACAGCAAGATCTTTCCCGGCATTCAGGGCGGGCCTTTGGTGCATGTCATCGCGGCCAAGGCTGTTGCCTTCAAGGAAGCCATGGGTGAGAAATTCAAAAAAGACCAGGCCCAGGTCGTCAAAAATGC
The DNA here is from genome assembly GCA_018829945.1 of Pseudomonadota bacterium. Taxonomy (GTDB): domain Bacteria; phylum Desulfobacterota; class Desulfobulbia; order Desulfobulbales; family Desulfurivibrionaceae; genus Thiovibrio. Next base: position 7,125 of record JAHJTI010000184.1, read on the forward strand.
CCAGGCCCTGGGAGAAGGGTTGGTTCGCCACGGTTTCCGCCTTGTTTCCGGCGGTACCGACAATCATCTCCTTCTGGTTGATCTGACCAACAAGGGGGCAACCGGCAAGGAGTCGGAGGAGGCCCTGGAAGAGGCGGGTCTCACTGTCAACAAAAACGCCATTCCCTTTGATCAGCAGAGCCGCTTTGTCACCAGCGGGATTCGTATCGGGACCCCGGCCGTGACTACCCGCGGCCTCAAGGAGCCGGAGATGGCCAAGATTGCCGACTGGATCAACCGGGCCATAGAAAACCGCGGGAACAAGGAAACTCTGAACGGCATCCGGGCCGAGGTTCGGGCGTTGTGCGATACTTTCCCCCTGTATCCGGACATGGAACGGGACGTTGAGTAGCCGATCATGACAGACACCCGCCCGTCATGGGACGATTATTTCATGTCCATCACCGAGATGGTGGCCCAGCGTTCGACCTGCCTTCGCCGCAAGGTGGGGGCTATTCTGGTGCGGGACAAGCGTATTATTGCCACGGGCTATAACGGTGCCCCGGCCAAGGTCAGTCATTGCCTTGATATCGGCTGCCTGCGTGAGCAGCAGGGAATTCCCTCCGGGGAGAGGCATGAACTCTGTCGCGGCTTGCATGCTGAGCAGAATTCCATTATCCAGGCGGCCCTGCACGGTTTCAGCGTCGAAGGAGCCACTCTGTACTGCACCAATATGCCCTGTGCTATCTGCAGCAAGATGCTGATCAATGCGCGGATTGAAAAAATTTATTATAAAGAGGGCTATGCCGACACGCTTTCCTCACTTTTGTTGGCCGAAGCCAAAGTCCCTGTCGTTCAACTGGGATAAGTTGTAAATGGCCGGAATCTTCCCCGGCGCAGATCTTGGTAAGGCGAAGTTATGAAATGTCCGTATTGCGGTCATCTTGAAAACCGGGTTGTCGATTCCCGCCTGA
>JAHJTI010000185.1 GCA_018829945.1 Pseudomonadota bacterium
CCGGCGGAAATCAAGAGGATATGGAGGTCTGGCTGTCCGGCGACATTCCTTGTGTACCTCAAGGCGAGGGAGATTTAGGAGATCGGTTACGCCGAGCCTTTACCCTTGCCTTTGCCCGGGATACCCGCCGGGTGGTGATTATCGGCGCCGATTGCCCCGGGCTCAGCCCAACCCTTTTTTCCCAGGCCTTTGCTGCTCTGGACCATAAGGATCTGGTAATCGGACCTGCCATGGACGGCGGCTATTATCTGATCGGCCTCAGCCACCCCGCACCCTCCCTTTTTTCCGATATTCCATGGGGCAGCGGGAAGGTGCTGGCCGCAACCCTGAATCAGGCGAAAACCCTGAATCTATCCAACCACCTCCTGGAACCCCTTGCCGATGTTGACCGCCCGGAAGACCTGCGACATTTCGATTGTTATTCCGACCCTCAATGAGGCTCTCTGTATCGGCCAAACCGTAACCGAGCTGGTCGATCAGCCGGGAGTGGAAGTGATCGTGGCCGATGGCGGCAGCAGCGATCAAACCGTGTCGCTGGCCACGCAGGCAGGGGCCAGGGTCATCCCGGCTCCGCCCGGACGGGGAAGTCAGCAGAACGCAGGGGCACACGCGGCACAAGGCAAGATACTGCTTTTTCTCCATGCCGACACCCGGCTGCCGGAAGGATTTGCGCCGCAGATCCGCACAACCTTGGCGGAAAGAGGCGTCGTCGCCGGCTTTTTCCGCTTCGGTGTTGACGCCAAAGGCTGGCAGTTCCGGCTGCTTGAGCAGTGCACCAATTGGCGGGCCTCCTGGTTCGGACTCCCCTATGGCGACCAAGGGCTATTTCTGTCAGCCGACCGGTTTAAGACAATGGAAGGCTTCCGGGAGATTGCCTTGCTGGAGGATCTTGATCTGGTGCTCCGGCTGCGGAAAAATGGACGTCTCGCCCTGCTCGCCACTCCGGTACGTACCTCAGCCAGGCGCTGGCAGCGTCTGGGGTTTGCGCGTACAACCATGATAAATCAGATAATTTTACTCGGTTTTTTTTTCGGAATCAGTCCGGACAGGCTTGCCCGCTGGTATGGCAGGAGCCAGGAGAACAATGGCAGGTTCTTTGGGAAGTAGGTGTCGTTGCAGGTTTTGATCCGGGACGGAGGAAAGCAGCATCCCGGAACTTTTAAACAAATAGGGTGAGGCCAGGGAATCGGTCATGAGCGGGTTGGTATCCGCCAACAGCCCGGACATCGCCAGAAAAAGCACGGTAACAACCACCCCTGCCTTGACCAGACCGAAAATCCCGCCCATGAATCGGTCAAACCAGCCGAGAAGCGAGAGGCTCATGACCTTTTTGAGCACATACCCTAGGGCCAGAACCCCAAAAAAGACCGCAAGGAAGATCAGGGCGTAGGTCACAAGAAAAGATATTTGCGGCGAAGGAATGAAGGATGAAAGACGGGGGCTTATCTGCTCGTAATAACGACCGGCAAAAATGTAGCCGAGAATGAGCGCGGCAAGGGAGGCCATCTGCCGAATAAACCCTATCCAGATGCCGCGAACAAGAAAGAAGAGTATGATGGCGATGACGCCGAAATCAATTGCAGTCATGGTTGACCCCTGAGACATATTAGTTAATGTTAACAAAAACTTGCGCATAATATCAAGGTTTTTCATGAAAGGAGCAGCCTAATGACGCTTGTCCAGGCCATTTTTGAGCAATATTGGCCGCGCTGGCAGCAGCTTCTTGCTCCGGACACCCGCATACGGCTTGAGGGAGTGCCGCTTTCCGCGTTTGTCGGGAACAATAGTTCTCTGCTGCCTGACATTGCCGAAAAATATTTGAACGTGGAAGAATTAGCCCGATGGAATGGTTTCAGCCAGGAAAAAAGGCGCAGCGAATGGCTGGGCGGAAGGCTTGCCGCCAAATCTGCAGGCAGCGCGCTTCTTGGTAAGCCGGAAATCGACTGGCCCAACCTGGTGATCCGGACGGAAGAAGATGGCCGTCCCTATCTGACAACAGAGAATGGAAAAGTGACTCCGTTCATCTCCATCTCCCACAGCGGTCCGCTGGCCGCCGCCATCGCTGCAAACCGCCCCTGCGGGTTAGACATCCAACTGTCGGGCGAGAGAATCCTCAGGGTCAGGGAACGTTTTGCCTCTCTGGATGAAGAAACTATTTTAAGGTCCTCTCTGGAGGATTCCTTTGCAGAGACAGAACAACTCACCATGCTGTGGACAACCAAGGAGGCGGTGCGCAAAATGGTCCGCGCCAGCCCCCTGCTGGGTCTGCTGGAAATTCGTCTCCTTGCTGGACAAGGCGGACACGGTACTCCGCAAGACCCGCTGTTGCTGACTTTTACTTCGGGCAGAGAACCGGGTTCCTGTCCCCCGATTATTTCCGTGCTGTGTTTTTTTGCGGACAACCTGGCCTGGGCCATGGGTTGCCTGCCGAATATAACCAAGGAGTAGCCCATGGATCTCATGTCTTTTTTAAAACAGGTCCCGCTGTTCAGCGGCCTGACCGCCGAACAGTATGATGAGCTGGCCATGATCATAACCCTTCAAGACTATCGCCGCGGCCAGAGCATCTTTGCCGAAGGCGATCCGGGAACCGGGTTTTATGTGGTCATGGAGGGATTGGTCAAGATATACAAGCTTTCCATGGAGGGCAAGGAACAGATCCTCCATATATTCGGCCCGGGCGAGCCTTTTGCCGAGGCCGCCGTCTTTATCGGCTCGACCTTCCCGGCCCATGCCCTGGCCCTGGAAAAAAGCCGAGCCCTCTTCATCCCCCGCCGCGCATTCATCGACCTGATCCAGACCAATCCGGCCCTGGCCATGAACATGCTGGCGGCCCTGTCCATGCGGCTGAAAAAATTTGCCCATCTGATCGAAGATCTGTCACTCAAGGAGGTGCCGGGCAGAGTGGCGGCCCATATCCTCTACCTCAGCACCCAGCAGGGAGACAGCGACACGGTGAAGCTCAATATCGGCAAAGCCCAGTTGGCCAGCCTTCTGGGCACCATTCCGGAAACCCTCTCCCGCATTCTGACAAAACTCTCCAAACAGGGCTTGATCGCCAGCGAAGGTCCGCAGATTACCATTCTGGATCGGGACGGCCTGGAAGATCTGGCCATGGGGGAAAAGCTGTAGAGTGCCACGGATTCTGCGTTACCCCCTCCTTTGACGGGAGGGGCTGGGGGCGGGTGAAGTTGCCAACGCCTCCAAATTCAGGACGTTCCCCCTCACCCGAACCCTCTCCCGCACGGGGAGGGGGGATTTTTAGCTTCTGTGATGTTCTGCTGATGACGGTTTTCGGCAAGTAAGCGTTCAGCAGTGCCATAGATGCGCGAAAGAGGCCTGCGAAGTGTGCTATTGCACA
>JAHJTI010000186.1 GCA_018829945.1 Pseudomonadota bacterium
AATCTGGCCACTTCCTTCTGGGGCATGACCGAAGAACTCAAGCAAACCATGGTTTCCAAAAGTTATGTGGACAACATCATTAAACACATGAGCGGTGGCCTCATGGTCCTTTCCGCCGACCAGACCCTGATTAAAATCAACAACACCACCGCAACGCTTTTGGGTTTTTCCGAAAAAGAGATGCTGGGCCGCCACATCAGCAAATTCATCAGCGATGACACGATTCATTTATTCAAGAATAGTGGTTTGAATGTTCTTGCCCGAGGAGAAGAGGTAATCAATCTGGAAATTAGCCTGGTAACGAGGCAGAAGACGCAAATTCCCGCTCTTTTTTCCGGCTCGGTGATGCGCACTCCGGACCAGGAAGTCGAGGCAATAATCTGCGTGGTCAACGACATCACCCAACGCAAAAAAGCTGAGGCGATGCTGCGAAAGATCGAGGTCGAGAAAGCTCTTGCAAAAACTGCCTCCCTGGCGGCTATCGGTGAACTGACCTCCAGCATCGCCCATGAGATGCGCAATCCTCTTTCCTCAATAAAAATGAACATCAAGACGATTCAGCAAAAACTGAACACCGAGGATCCAATTTTTGCTGAACTCACGGAAATAACACGCCAGCAGTCGATGCGCCTTGAAACCATGCTGAACGATCTGTTGAGTTACGGTAAACCCTTGCAGCTCAACTTGAGCCGAAGCAGTTTCCCGACGCTCATGAAGGAAACGCTCACTGCCATTGCCCAGGAGAAGAAAAACAGAGGCGTGGTCCTGGAAATCAACAACACCCTGGACGATGATCTGGTGCTGATGGTGGATGTGGAATTGTTCATCCGGGCATTTTCCAACCTGGTCTTAAATGCCATACAATGGTCACCGCAGGACGGGACTGTGCATATCACGACCAGAACGTCAAGTCCGGTCGATCAGGAAAAACAGGTTTTCATTCAAATACGGGACAATGGTCCGGGGATCAACCCGGATAAGATCGGCCGTCTTTTCCAGCCCTTTTTCACGACCCGCGAAGGCGGCACCGGCCTGGGGCTGGCCAACGTCAGAAAAATCATCGAATACCACGGCGGCACGGTCACCGGCGAAAACAGTCCCGCCGGCGGCGCAGTGTTTACTATCCTCCTGCCCATCACCCAACCGGAACCTATTATCGAGGCATAAAAAAAGCCCTCGCTTTCGGCAACATTGCTCCGAAAGCGAGGGCCTCTGCATCTTTTCTGCAAGCCCAGATCACATACAGTTTCCCCCCTCACCTTCCGGCATCAGGGGGAATCAACAACTCCTTCTCAAGCCTCTGCTAATCCTTCCTGTCCATCCAATCCGAAGGTGGAGATCTTGCGCCGCAGGGTATCCTTGGAAATGCCCAACTCCCTGCAGGTTGCCATACGCCGCCAGCTATTACGGGTCAAGGCGCTGAGGATGGCTCTTTTCTCGATCTGGACCAAGGGCAGCGGGCTGTTCATATCCATCGCCCCCGAAACCGGGTCCAATTGCGCGGCCAATGGCGAAGGAAGATGATCCGGCTGAATCAGACCGCCCGGGCAGAGGATAAAGGCATACTCGATAATATTCTGCAACTCCCTGATGTTTCCTGGATAATCATAGGCCATCAATATCCGCAGAGCCTCCTCCGACACCCCGCCGATATCGCGATCTTTTTCAGCATTGAGCTTTTCGACAAAATGGTCGACCAGCAGCGGAATATCCACGGCCCGTTCGCGCAAAAGCGGAAGTTCCAACTTTGCCACATTCAACCGATAAAAAAGGTCATCCCGGAACTTACCCTCCTGGACCAGTTGTTCCACATCGCGGTTGGTTGCGGCCACGATCCGGACATCAGCCTTTATCGTACGGCTTGAACCAAGGGGTTCATAACATTTTGTCTCAAGCACCCGAAGCAGCTTTACCTGCATGGCCAGTGAAATATCGCCTATTTCATCAAGGAACAGGGTGCCTCCTTCGGCAGCGGCAAAACGCCCCTGCCGATCCTGCTTGGCATCGGTATAGGCGCCTGCTTTGCAGCCAAACAGCTCCGATTCCAAAAGCGTATCCGGCAGGGCACCGCAGTTGATGGCCACGAATGGCCCATTGCTTCTCTCGCTCATATTATGCAGTGACCAGGCAATCAATTCCTTGCCGGTCCCGGACTCGCCGAGAATGAGCACATTGCTTTCACTCTGTGAAATCTGGGGCAGAATATCGAAAATTTTCTTCATGGGCGCGCTCTTGCTGATCATGTCGCCCAACCGTTCCCGTTGAAATAGCTTTTTTTGCAGGGCCTTAACCACTCGCAAGTCCCGAAAGGTTTCCACCCCGCCGATCAGGTTGCCGTTGTTGTCGTACATGGGAGCGGCGCAGATGGACACCGGAACTCTGGCCCCATCCACATTGCAGATGGTAATACAGCGGTTGGTTTCAGGCTTGCCGGTGCTGATGCTGCACGCTATGGCGCAGGAATCACCGCAGATGCTGGCATGGAAAACCTCGCTGCACGGCTTGCCTATCGCCACTTCCCTCGGCAGGCCGGTAATCCGTTCCGCCGCTTTGTTAAAAGTGGTGATTCGCCAGTTGGTGTCCACAGTAAACACCCCATCGGCAATATTATCGAGAATCACGGCCCGGTTCATGGAGGCTTTGGCGCTGCGGAAAACCTGAACGCCGCCCACCACGTTATTTTTATTGTCCAGCAAAGGGGTTGCGCTGATCGTGGCGCCGATCCGGGCTCCACTGGCGTGGGTGATAAAAACCGATTTGTTTTCCACCGGTTTTTTTGAATCGATACTTTCGGCAAGCACACAGTCCGTGCCGCAGCAGTTCGACTTGAATACCTCTTTACAGGTTTTGCCCAGGGCATCCTCCCGTTTCCAGCCGGTCAGTTCCTCTGCCGCCTTATTAAAAGAGGTAAGACGCCAGTTATGATCGACACTGAAGACCCCATCCACAATGCTGTCGAGAATAAAGTCCGTGGAAGTCATGACTCCGGAACCCTTGGGGCTGGTGTATGTTTTGGTTAGAACGGGCAGAGGGATATTCCAGTCAACCCGTCTTTTAAAATTGATCCCGCACAAGGTCTTGCCGCTGCCGTTCAACGCCTTGACCCAACTGATCTCGCCATGCACGTAATAGCTGTCGAGGATATTGTCCTCCGGCCACAGCTCCACATCCATCTGCGGCGCGACAGGCGCATCGGTTTCCAGCTGGATTCCGCAGGGATGGATATCGCAGCTTGTGGCAAGAAAGGTCTGCCTGCCGCTGTCTTCCCGAATACGAAATTTAAGATTGAACGGCATGCGCACGAGAGACCGACGATCACTATTTGCTATTTGTGCTGTTCTCATTTTTCTCATCTCTTTTGTTCATCCTGGAGTTGATAGATCAGTAGCACGGTAAACGCATCCTTTGGCTAGGACACAGACATTTACTCAATATGGCCGAAACAGTAATTGCGGAGAGCAGTCCGGAATGGCTGCCGAGTGCAGAACAACGCGAAACACCCGGCTGATCATTCTCACTTCACGGTAATAGCAAGAACAGTACCAACCTGATTTTTTATATTTATCCCACTGTTATTTCACCAGAAAATTAGACACGGACAAATCAGCTCCATCGTAACCCACCATTTTCTTGGGAAATGGCCATCAGGAACTGATCACCCCCACTGCGACAATATGCCGCATGGGAGCAGGATTCTTTCTTTTGTGGAAATTGGACGAGAAGCACGTCGGAACGAGACAAAAATTCGTCTCGATCAGGAAGAAAAGAGCACTTTACGATCGGAATCCGGGCAGAAACCGCAGAGAAAAAACAGAAATCAGAGCCAGCCCTGCTTTCTGCAGGCATCTTCCACCAGAGTGGTCAGCGCGGCAATGAAGAGAGGATGGGTGTTGAGGGAGGCGGAACGAACCAGGCGCACACCAAGCTCTTGCGCCTGATCCTTATGCGGCAGATCGATCTCATACAGGGTTTCCACATGGTCGGAGACAAAACTGATCGGTACCATGAGGATACTTTTACAACCGTGATCGGCAAGGGTTTGCAGCATCTCCGAGATGCTCTGCGAAAAACACGAGACACACTCCGGCTGATCGATCTATTCTTCGGCCGTTCCGACACCGGCTCAACCGTGTTCCGCGACTTTCTCAAACACCCGTTGCAGCTCCAACAGCAACTCCTTCGGCTTTACCGGTTTGGAAATATACCCATCCATCCCGGCTGCCAGACACCTTTCTGCATACCCCTGAAGGGCATGGGCCGTAAGAGCGATGATCGGCACGTGACGCCCTGTGCCCTCTTCTCTCTCCCTGATCGCACGAGTCGCCTCGAACCCGTCCATCTCCGGCATCTGTATATCCATCAACACCGCATCGAAAAGCTCCCGGGCGTGAACCTCCACTGCCTCCCGGCCATTATCGGCCAGCAACACGGTATGACCATTTTTTTCAAGGATGCGGGCTGCGACCTTCTGGTTGACCGGATTATCCTCCGCCACCAGAATCCGCCACTGCGGCAGTGCTTCCGGTACAATTTCAAGACCGCGTTCTGGTGAAGATTGCAATCTGCCCAGCGTTCGGACAATCGCCTCATGCAATTCCGCCTGCCGAAGCGGCTTTTGCAAAAAATCGGCCACTCTCCCACTTTTTTCAGTCTCGGACCGATTCACGGAAGAAGAAAGCATGATCACCGGCGGCACCGAGCTCTGCTCCTCATGCAACCGTTGCGCCGTAGCAATACCATCCATTTCCGGCATCAGGTCGTCGACCAGTATCAGCTCAAAGGGATCACCACCCTTCTGTGCTGCAGCCACAAGTTCCAGCCCCTGATGGCCGCTTTCGGCAAGATCAACTCGCATTCCCCACCGTTTGAGCATCTGCTCAATGACATGACGGTTGTCAGGCGTGTCGTCAATGGCCAGCACCCGCCGTCCTGTCAGCTCGACCTGCCCGGCCGGGACTGTATGCACCTCCCGGGCAGCAATTATGAAGGGCATGGTGCAATAGAATGTGGTGCCCTTGCCCGGAGTGCTCTCGAACCAAATGCGGCCCGCCATCAACTCCACCAGCTGAGAACAGATCGAGAGTCCCAACCCCGACCCTTCATACTTCCGGCGTGCCGAGGTATCAGCTTGGGAAAAGGGGGCAAAAATAAGATGATGCATTTCCTCGGGTATGCCGATGCCCGAGTCCCGCACCTCAAACCGCAGCACCAAGGTATCGGCTGCAGGCCTGTCGACGACACCGACCCGGAGCGACACCTCTCCCACCTCGGTAAACTTAAGAGCATTGCCGAGCAAATTCACGAGAATCTGCCGCAATCGACCAGCATCACCGGTGAGGCTTCCTGGCACTTTGGGGGCTATTTCGAAGGACAATTTCAGCCCCTTGTCTGTTGCCTTCAGCCCGAACTCCCGTTCGAGATGGGCCAGCATCTCAGTCAGGCTGAAATCGCTCGACTCCAGCGTCAGTCGCTGCGCCTCAATGCGGGAAAAATCAAGAATATCGTTGATAACTCCAAGCAGCCGCTCAGCCGACATGGTGATCATTTCCAGATACTCACGCTGGTCAGCGGTTAAACGATCATCGCCAAGGACAAGCTGCGCCGCGCCCATGATGCCGTTCATCGGCGTTCTGATCTCGTGGCTCATATTGGCCAAAAAGTCTGATTTGGCGCGGCTGGCAGCCTCGGCTGCGTACATGGCCTGCCTCAATTCCACCGTACGTTCGTCCACCCTTTTTTCCAGCAAGGAGTTGGCCATGCGCAATTCCTCGCTGGCCCGAGCAACTTTCCGGGACATGGTGTTGAACGATTCAGCCAATTCGCCAATCTCGTCGCGCCGCGTCACTGCTACCTCCACGCCGTGCTCGCCGGAACCCACACGCCGCACCTGGGTGGCCAGTTCAAGGATAGGCCGGCTGAGCCGCCGGGAAATCCAATAGGCGGCAAGTGTTCCGACCACGGTGAGCACCAGAGTGATCACCACAAGCATTGCCATGGTCCGCCGGCTCTGTTTGAGGCTGAGCGCAGCAATCTCCTCCTCCACAACGTTGGAGTCACGCCGGATATTAGCCAGCGACAAACCAAGACGAACCCCGCCAAGCCGGGTTTCGCCAATAAACACAGGGAGCGCCACGTCAATAGCCCCCGTCCCCTGTTGCACCAGGAGATCCTCTGCCTGCATTGCTGCCAGAGAGACCGCATCCTCCAACTTTTGGCCATAGGCCGGGATATCATCATGACCATCATGCACGATTCGCCCCTGGTCATCAAAGACGTAAATGTACATGATATCTTCCTGACTCAAGGCTGCCCTGGTCAGTTGGTTCATGGCCTCCATATCATACCGGTAGAGCGGGTTGGCCAGGTTTTCGGCAAGGAAGCGGGCCATAACCACCCCGCGCTGTTCCAGTTGATGAAGCAAAGTCTTTTCCATTCCGCGCGCGGTCGCGTTGGCGGCATGTTGACCGGCTATGCGAAATTGCGTCAGCAAAATACCGCTCAGGGTCAACACAATGACCAGAATCAGGGCAAGAATCACCAGCGAAAATCTTGCCCGCAAGCCAATCTTCATGGAGTCATACCCCGTTTCTTCATATAACGGATAATCTCGCGCACCTCTTTTAAAGACTCGATGTCCTCCTTGTCGAACTCCTCGAACTTGACCGTCTTTTCATAAGCGCGCAGCACCTCGGCCGCAGCCGGGTCTTTGTCGCTGGCCAGCAGGATTTCGCGCAGCCTTTTCTTGAGCGAAGCAGGCAGGTCGGGACGCACCATTTCAACGGAACGCAGAAAGTTCCCGGAACGGTGGAATACCTCCAGGTCCCCGCGGATGGAGACCGGGACATCGTCGTCATCCTCCATATCGAGATTGCTCAAGGCTCCGGCATCGACCAGCCCCTTGTAAGTCCACATGGAGACATTGATCTCCTGGCCGGCAAACACGTACCCAACGGCATCAGCCGGCGGCCGTTCCCGCACCGAGCCAAGCTCCACCATTTTGTGACCCGCCTTGAGAAGCATGTAGGACGGCACAAAATACGAGCTGGTAGAGCCCGGATCCTCAAAGGCAATCACCTTGCCGACCAGATCCTTCAAAGAGCGGATGCCGCTGCCCTTTCGGGTAAGAAGAACGGAATGGTAAACCGGCACCCCTTTTTTCCACTTGTCGAGCAGAAATTCGGCCCCGGTCGCCTCCTCGAAAAGCACCGCGGAAAATGGGGGCTCCGTGACCCAGTCCACCCGCCCCTGCCGGATGAATTGAATCATCTGCGCATTGTCCTTGGCCATAAGCACCCGGCCTTCCTTGATGCCCAAGTCCTTCATGCGCTCTGCCGCGTAGTCCACCATGGGCTTCAGGTAACGGTAATGTTTTTTGGGATCCATGCTCACCTTGGAGATCACCAGCACCTCGTGTCGGGCCGGCTCAGCCGCCACCGGCAGTATCCAGCCGGCCATGGCCATGAAAAACACGCCGACCGCAACTAACCGCAATCGCCAGGATTTCCTTGTTTTTGTTAATTTTTCCACAGCCCCCTCCATCAAAATGCCGCCTGAAAACGAAACTGCATGACCTCGGGATCATCATTGCCGGCCACCTCACCGGCAGCATCCGCATCACCATCGTTGTTTATCCAGCTATAATTGGCCATGAGCCGCAGGTACGGATTCAGATACCAATTGATCGCCAAGGTGACGCTCTCTTCCTCCCCTCCCCGCACCAAATCGTCGGTAAGGTCAATCCGGCTCAGGCGCACCGCGGTCTCCCAGGCGCCGTATTTGTTGAGCGGCTTGATTTTTCCAAAGGTGCCCTTGGTCACGGAATAGTTCTGGGACTCTCCGGTCCAGAACCAGCTGGACTGCACATACCATCCATCAAAATGGAGATCCGGGCTGCCGTGGGTCCGGCTCAGGTCGCTACGGATATATTCGCCCTGAAAAGAGAAGGGGCCGTACACCCCGACTGTTTCCAGGCCATAGAGCATATAGTCCTCCACTTTGTCGATACGGCCGGTGTCCACATAGCGGAGATCGTTGGTGAGATGCGACTCCGGCCGGGTCCTGAAGCGGGGCCGGTGACCCTCAACATCATCGCCCAACTGCCGGTAGGAGGAGGATGCGCCCAGATGGAACACCTGACGCTTGGCATGAATCGGCGCCCAAGTGAGGCGGCCGGTCAGCCCCCAACTTTCATCACCCGTATTGTCGGGTTCGATATTCTCCGCCGCGTCATCAAAGGCTTCGCCAAAGAGCCCGGCGGCAACCGTGGCATCTTCCCAGGCGTTGGCCACCCCGATACCGAGATGGCGGCCCGGAGCAAAGGCGTTGGGCAATGCTGATTCCATGAAAGTCGCATACTTCGAGCTGGTCAGTTCATCCATACTGAAGGGCTCCTTGAACTGACCGACTTTAAACAGCAAGGGGGCAAAGCCCTGATAGGTGAGATAAGCGTCATTCACATCGACATTGCCGTCACCAAAATCGATCTCAAACTCATAGGCCCAGTCGTAGTCGATCACACCACCGAGTTCGAGTTCGGCGCGCCGCAGTTCGGTGCCGTTGCTGAGCTGATTCCGGTCTTCGTTGTAGAAAGCCGCATCGGCCATGAGCCGGCCGCCGATGCCGAAGCTGAACCGGCCGTCATAGGTGGCTATTTCCAGGCCGCCCTCGGTATCTATCTTGAGCGGCACCCCGCTTTCGGCCTGAATCACCGGCTCCGGTTGCGCCGACATCGCAATCGGAGCCGATGCCGGTTTTTCCGGCACTTCGGCCAGCAACGCGTTTTTCAAGCGGGCGTAATCCTGCTCCTTGATCGTGCCGTTGTCACGCAAAATAGACAACAGCTCCAGAAACTCTGCAGTGCCGGCCATGACCGGCGAAGCCGCCAGCAACACACTCAACGCCATCCCGCATACGGCTTTTTTCGTCCCCTGTCGCATCCTGATTCTCCCTTGATAACGGCGGACACTGCGCCCAGCCAATGCATCATCATAGCAGAGAGCGGCCTTTACGGAAAACGGGAAATCATAATGTGCCAGGGAAACGGATAAAAAGATCAGCCCAGGAAATGATGGTGGCGACAGGCATCGAGCACCAGACTCGCCAGTCCTTGAATGAAAAGAGGATGGGTGTTGAGGGAGGAGGAGCGAACCAGGCGCATCCCGAGTTCTTGCGCCATATCCTTATACTGTATATCAATCTCATAGAGGGTTTCCACATGGTCGGAGACAAAACTGATCGGCACCATGAGGATATTTTTGCAGCCTTGATCGGCAAGGGTTTGCAGCATCTCCGGGGTGGATGGCGCAAGCCACTCCACCGGGCCGCTGCGGCTCTGAAAACAGAGTTCGCCGGATATGCCGGTCTCTTTTTCCACGGCAGCGATGGTCTGTTTGATCTGATCCAGATAGGGATCGCCTTCCCGGATGAAAGACACCGGCAGGCTGTGCGCGCTGTACACCAATTGCACCGGCTCCCCTGTAAATCCCGCCAGCCCATCCTGAATGCTTTTTGCCAGACAGGCGACATAGTCCGGTTGCACCGGCCATTCCCGAATCTCGGCAAACTCAAAGGCGTGTTCGGATACGGCGGCAGCTTTGCGAAGATCATCCAGGGATGAGCCTGTGGTGGCGCGGGAATAATGAGGATAGAGGGTCAGGGCCACTATGCGGTGGATTCCGGCCCGGGCGAATTCCTCCAGGGCAACCGCCGCACTTGGACGCCAGTAACGCATGCCCATGCGCACCACGAAAGTACCTTGGGCTGCCAGAGCCTCCTGCAGGGCACTCCCCTGTTCCCCGGTAATCCGGGCCAAGGGGGAACCGCCGCCGATCAACCGGTAGGCCTCCCGGCTTTTCGGAGCCCGCTTGGCCGCGATCCTTCCGGCAATGAATTTCTGCAGAAAAGGAAAAGGCGACAGCCGGATGATGGTGCGGTCGGAAAAGAGATTGAGCAGAAACGGTTCGACATCGGCCAGGGTTTCAGGCCCGCCGAGATTAAGCAAAATAACGCCGATGGGTTGACTCATGCCTCAAGCGCCTCCAGCAAAAAAATATCCCCGTTCAAGCGTTCGCCCAATTCCTCCGGAGAAAAATCAAGCCCGGTAAAAAGACTCGCCTCGATGGCATGGGCCTGGGCGAAATTTTGCCGGATTCTGGCATGCAGCGCCGTATCCCCGTTGCCGTAGCGCCGGATAATGTAATCGAGCCGGGCGTCAAGCCCCACCACTTCGTCGTGCAGCACCCGCTTATCCGCGTAATAGACGACTTCCTTTTCCATGCACCTAACCGGCACCCCATTTTTCAAAACAACATGTTCGGCCACGATATCGGCCAATTCTTCAAAGCCATGCCGCAGACAAATGTCCCGCCCCAGCTCGTCGTGACGCAGGTCCGTTTCCAAGCTGACGGTTTTGGCAATGTCGTGCAGCAGAGCCCCGCTGACGATGAGTTCCAAGGAAAGGGTACGCCCACCCCGCGCCAAACCGCGGCCGATGAGGTTGGCCACCCGGCCGACCATTACGGAATGCTCCCGGATATTGGGCAGCATCGCATACTGCTCCATAAGCTGGAAACACTGGGCAACGGAGGGAATCACCCTGCTAGCCTTTTCTGCTCAGCCGATGCACCGCTTCAACAAAAAACTTCGCCTGCTCAGGCGGAATCTCCGGGACAATGCCGTGGCCAAGGTTGAAGATATGGCCCCGCGCGCCCTTGGCCTGATCAAGAATGTCCTGGATCAATTTTTCCATTTTCGCCGGCGGCAGCAACAGGGCGATGGGGTCCATATTGCCCTGGAGCGATACCTTCTGCCCCACCACCTTCACCGCCTCGTCGATGGGAAGCCGCCAGTCCAACCCCAGCACATCGGCCCCGCTCTCAAGCGACTGGGGCAGCAGGGTCGCCCCGTTATTGGCGAAATAGATGATGGGCACCGTCACGCCGCTTTCTTTCAGGGCCGCGATGATCCGCTTTACATACGGAATGGCGAACTCGGCAAAATCGTTTGGCGCCAGCACCCCGGCCCAGGAATCGAATATCTGCAGAGCCTGGGCTCCGGCTGCGGCCTGGGCCTTGAGATACTCGATGGTGCACTCGGTTATTTTGTTCAACAGATCCCGATACAGTTCCGGGTCCGTGTACATCATCTTCTTGGTCAAAAAGTAGTTCTTGGAAGACCCGCCCTCGATGAGATAGGTGGCCAGGGTGAATGGCGCTCCGGAAAAACCGATAAGCGGCACCCGGTCGGCCAGTTCCCGACGCAGAATGCGGATGGCCTCCATGACATAGCCAAGCTCCGCCTCGGGATCGGGAACATGGAGTTTTTCCATCCCGGCCCTGTCCCGAATCGGCTCAAGAAAAACCGGCCCGCGCTTTTCATGAAATTCCAGGGGCGCGCCCATTTTTTCCAGCGGCACCAGAATGTCGGAAAAAAGAATCGCCGCGTCAACCCCAAGGATATCAATGGGCTGGATGGTAACTTCCGCCGCGGCCTCCGGGGTTTTGCACATGTCGAGAAAGCTGTATTTGCTGCGAACCGTGTGGTACTCGGGCAGATAACGGCCTGCCTGGCGCATGAGCCACACCGGAGTGTAATCGGTTTTCTCGCCTCTACAGGCCTTCAAAAAGGTATCATTCATTCTGTCTTCTCTCCTGACTCTTGATTTCTATACTCATTCGCTAGAGGCTTCAGGTTTCCAATAGCCCCGAAGAATAACCGTTCAGCAGTGCCACAGATGCGCGAAAGCGGGCTGTGAAGTGTGCTATTGCACATGAGCAGACCGATGACAAAGCAGATGTGGTGCTGCTGGACGGTTACTTATTTCTCATCTTGAGCGGCACGTAGGTACAGTAAGGCTCCTCCGCCATATAATCCCCGCTCACGGCATAGGCCCTTGCCCGGCACCCTCCGCAGACATTGACATACTCGCAGGCACCGCAACGGCCCTTGTAGGCCTTAAAATTACGCAGATCGTGAAACAACTCCGAATGCTCCCATATCTCCTTGAATGATTTCTCGCGGATATTGCCCGCAGCCATGGGGAAATAGCTGCACGGCAGCACATTGCCGTCCACATCGA
>JAHJTI010000187.1 GCA_018829945.1 Pseudomonadota bacterium
CAGCACCGCATCTGTTTCGCAGTCTCGCTGCGCTTGCTTAGCTGTCATCGGCCTGCTCAAGTGCAACAGCACATTTCGCAGACCTCTTCCTAGCATCTACGGCAGCAGCGAAGCGGCGCTGCTGAACGGTTATAGTTCAGGATCATTATTATTTCCCGGCATTGAGTTGAAAAGTTACAAAAAAAAGAAGGACACGATTGAAATACCATGAACCGTACTGTTAAGCCCAACGCGCACGTGGCCTTTCAGCGCCTCACCCCGGAGATAGTCCTCGGTCTGGTGGAAAAGGGGCTGGATATCCGTTGCACCAATCTCTGTCGGCCTCTGGCAAGCTATATCAATCGAGTGTACGAATTGGAAGGCGAGGACGGCGAAGGGCTGGTGGTGAAGTTCTACCGGCCCGGTCGCTGGGCCTATGCTGCGCTCCAGGATGAGCATGAATTTCTGCTTGAGCTTGTCGGCCGGGAGATCCCGGTCATCGCCCCTCTTGTATTGCAGGGTAACAGCAGTTTGGGAGAGCATGAGGGGATGTATTTTGCCGTGTTCCCTAAATGCGGCGGTCGCAGTTCGGACGAATACACCGATGAGCAGTGGCTGGAAATCGGCCGTCTGCTTGGCCGCACCCATGCCGTAGGCGCGGGTCGGGTTCCGGAGGGACGGATCACCATGACTCCGGACAAGTCAACCCGGCAGCAGGTTGACTATCTCCTGGCCGGGGATTTTATGGACGCCGATCTCGCCTCCCAATTCGGGGAGCTGGCCACGACCCTGATCGCTGAAATCAACCCCCTTTTTAAGAACACCGAGATGATCCGTATTCACGGGGACTGCCATTTTTCCAACCTCATCTATCGGCCTGGAGAATCCTTCTATCTCATTGACTTTGACGATATGGCGCTTGGCCCCCCGGTGCAGGATTTCTGGATGCTTCTGCCCGGTTACCGGGAAGAGACTTTTGCCGAAATAGATCTTTTTCTTGAAGGCTATGAAACCTTCCGGGATTTTGACCGCAGGAGTCTGAGGTTGATCGAACCGCTCCGGGCCATGCGTTATATCCACTACATGGCCTGGTGCGCGTATCAGGTGGCCGAGGAGGGGCTGAGCCGGGTGGCGCCGGATTTCGGTAGCCACGATTACTGGCAGCGGGAGATTCGCGATCTTGCTGAGCAGCTGCAGCGTATAAGGACCACGCCCGAACCCCAGGGGAACTGGCTCTGAGGCTTATTCGGGTGGCAGCCGGAATTGACGAACAATTCCACTGTTATCCAGAAATCTTGCTTCTTATTTCAAAGATCTTCCTGGATTTGTCACTGAGTGCTGTGCATGCATGTGTTCCAGGTTCTTCTGCCGGCGGTTCCGCCGGAATTCTTGTCCCTCCAAATTAGAAAATATTATTTCCATCTGGTCGGCCCTCCCTTTTTCCTATATGCTAAATAGTAATTTTTACTGTTTGTGTTTCCTGTTATAAATTCATCGTGTGGAGGAGGTATTATGGCGAAAAAAATGGTGAATTATTCCATTGCTTTGGGAGGAATTTCCTTGGGCGCTCTCTTGCTGGCGGGTATGGGGAATGCCATGGAGAAACCTGATCCGAAGGTATATCCTTATGCCCCTTCCCTGTTGCAGTATCAGAAAAGTTCGGCGCAATTTACCCCGCCCGAGACCTGTGCCGGGTGTCACCCGCAACAATACCAGGAATGGCGTGGTTCCATGCATGCTCTGGCATTTACGGATCCGGTTTATCAGGGAGAGCTGAACAAGGCGGTTAAGGCAGTAGGCCACGATATTGCCAGGCAATGCGAAGGGTGTCATACCCCTGCCGGGGTCGTAACCGGGGAGATCAAGGGGCCTGGGGTGACCGGCTTGAGCGATGTTGCGGTCAGCGGCGTTTCCTGCGACATGTGTCACTCGGTCAGCGGCCATAGCGGTTGGGAAACCCCATATCATCAACCAGAGAATGGTTCGCTCATCCTTTCTCCGGGAAGGGATACCCCTGCTGGGCCGGTGCTTACCAAATACGGACCCAACAAGCCTACAGAAGAATGTGGCGGCGGATTTCATGAATGTGTGGAGCAACCACTGCTTACCAAGAGCGAACTCTGCGCAAATTGTCACCAGGTTCACCATTATGAGAGCCATACCCCATTGGAGTCCACCTACCGGGAGTGGAAGGATGGACCCTATGCGGTGAAGGGCATCGGGTGTCAGGATTGCCATATGGTGGATTTCGAAACTTTTGTCCGCTCGGCCGATACTTTTAAAAAGCCGGAGCGCGGTAAGATCCGCCATTATTTCAACGGCGCCAATTTTTTGGTCTATGCGCTGGCTGAACAGGCGGCGAAGAAGTCCGGCGATGAAGAACTGGCCAAGAATATACACGAAAAATATGCCATGGCCGTTGCCCGTCTGCAGGCGGCGGCGGATCTGGAGGTAACCCCGATATACCGTGACCAGCGACTGGCCGAAATCAAGGTTCGGGTGAAAAATTTGCGCGCCGGCCATAATTTGCCGACTTCTCTCACCAATGTGCGGCAGCTCTGGCTCGAAATGACGGTGAAGGACCAGAACGGTAAGGTGGTGATGACCACGGGCACGGTCAACAAAAAAGGTGAATTGCCTCAGGAGGCGCGTCTTTTTAATTCAGAAGGTATGGAAAAGGGCTTCCATTTTGCCGTGGATCCTTGGGAGGTCATCGCTTTTGCCCGGCATGACACCATTCCGCCCAAGGGATATAAGGATGTGTATTACGGCGTGTCTGCCGGCTCCGGCAAGGGTCCTCTGGCCGTCGAGGTGAAGCTGCGTTACCGCCAGGCGGATCAGGAACTTGCCCATGCGCTGCTTGCTGCGGTGCCTAAGGATATCGATCTGGCCGCGACATACGGCCTGACCGCCATGCCGGATTTGCCCATTGTCGACATGGTCAGCA
>JAHJTI010000188.1 GCA_018829945.1 Pseudomonadota bacterium
ATTTTGGCAGCGAATCTCGAAATTCCACCTGTTTCGGGATCTTGTACCCGGCCAGGTTCGCCTTGCAATGGTCGATCACCGCTTCGATGGAAAGCGCCGGGTCCTTCTTGACCAGATAAATCTTTACCGCCTCACCGCTTTTTTCATCGGGCACGCCCACCACCCCCACCTCCTTGACGCCGGGGAGCATCATCATCACTTCCTCAACCTCGTTGGGCCACACCTTGAAGCCGGAGACCACTATCACATCCTTGTGGCGGTCGATGAAACGGATGCTGCCGGTCTCGTCCATCAGGCAAATATCCCCGGTGGAGAGCCAACCGTCCGCGGAAAAAACCCGGGCTGTTTCTTCGGCCATATTCCAGTACCCGCGCATTACCTGTGGCCCCTTGACGCACAGTTCCCCCTCTTCTCCCAGCGGCATTGTGCGACCTGCCGCATCGCGGATTTCCACCTGTGTGGAAGGCAGCGGCATGCCGATAGCGCCGCTGAATAATTTGTTGTCAAGGGGATTAACGCAGACAATGGGAGAAGCCTCGGTCAGTCCGTATCCTTCGATCAGGGGCACACCCATCGCCTGCTGCCACCGCTCCGCCACAACACGCTGCACCGACATGCCCCCGGCCACCGAAACCTTGAGCGCCCCACCGTTGGCCTGCGCCACCTTTGCAAAACCCGGCGCGTTGAGCAGCATGTTAAACAGGGTGTTAACGCCGGTGATCACAGTGAAGCGTGCGGCGCACAGCTCTTTGATAAATCCGGGGATATCGCGCGGATTGGTGATGAGTATATTGTTCGCTCCCCATTTTACGAAGGTGAGCAGGTTGGCCGTGAGCGCAAAAATGTGATACAGAGGCAGCGGCGTTACAACCACCTCCTCTCCCTCCTTGAGTGTGCCGCCGATCCAGGCCGAGGTCTGCTCGACGTTGGCCACCAGATTGGCGTGGGACAGGATCGCACCCTTGGCCACCCCGGTCGTCCCGCCGGTATATTGCAAAAAAGCGATGTCATCAGCCATAACCGCCACATCGTGCAGGCTGTGGCGCGCACCGCTCTTGAGCGCCTCGTTGAAACCCACACTCCCGGGCAGATGCCAACGTGGCACCATCCGTTTGATCCGTTTGACCACACAGTTGACCAACCATGCCTTGAGAGGCGGGAATAAATCTCCCACCTGCGTAGTAACGATGTGGCGCACGCCGGTGGTCGCCGCTATCTTTTCAAGCGTGTGCGCAAAATTCTCCAGGACCACGATGGCCACCGCGCCGGAATCGACAAGCTGGCGCTGCAGTTCTCGCCCCGTGTAAAGCGGATTGACGTTGACCACCACCAGGCCGACACGCAAAGCGCCGAACAGCGCCACCGGATACTGCAGCAGGTTGGGCAGCATGATGGCCACGCGCTCGCCCTTCTGCAACCCGAGGCGCTGCTGCAGGTACGCACCGAAATCCCGGGACAACCGATCGAGTTCGTCATAGCGCATACTGACGCCCATGTTGGTAAATGCCGGACGTGAGCGAAACCTGTCGCAGCATTGCTCCAGCATTTCCTTGAGCGAAACGAAACGGTGTCTGCTGATTTCCGCGGGAACGCCCTGAGGATAATGTTTCAGCCAGATGGGTTCCATGGGTTTCTCACTGTCAAGAGTTGATCATGGGATAGCGGCCCGGCGAAATTCCGCGCCCTTGCGGAACAATTCGAGAGTAAGCACACTCACAGCAGGCAACCAAAGCCCAGAGGGGGGGTCTGTTTATGCCTTGCCCTTGTTGATTTTGATCTGCTTTTTTTGTGTTTTTGCCGTCTTGGGCAAGGTAATGGTAAGCACACCCTTGTCGAATTTGGCATCAATCTTGTCCTCAAGCACCTCCACGGGAAGGCGAAATGAGCGATGAAAGCTCCCGCTGTATCGCTCCAGAAAATAATGATGTTCGTCCTTTTCCTCTTTTTCTTTTTTCTTCTCGCCTTCAATGGTCAACAGGTTGCCGGAAAGGCTCAGCTTGATGTCTTCCGGGTCAAGACCGGGCAACTCCGCCTTGACGACCAGATTATCCTTGGTTTCCGAAATGTCGGACATGGGCGCCCACCCTTTGCTGAACATGGTGGGCAAAGGCCAGTCATCCAAGAACCGGTTCCACAGCCGATCCATCTCACCGCGCACGGTGCTGAGCTCTGAAAATGGTTTTTTGGGAATAAGATCCTTCATGGCACACCTCCTGTGACAAGTCCCCCCTGGGCTTCATTGTTTTTTTGCCGGAATGGGTCCGCTGGAAACTATTTTTTTCTCAAGAACCCGGACAAGAGCCTCTTCCAGATCCTCCATGGAAAACGGTTTTTCAATGAACTCATTCACCCCGAGCCGGAACGCCTCGGAAATGACCTGTTCCGTCATGTAGGCCGTGAGCAGGATTTTTTTAAAGCGCGCATTGCTGCGCTGCGCCTTTTTTAAAAATTCTAGGCCGTCCATGCCCGGCAGGCGGTAATCGGTGATGACGATATCGCATCCATTGCCCCTGATGATCTCCAGGGCGTCTTCCCCGGTTTCAACCGCCATGAGCGAACAATTTTCATTGGCAAAAAATCGCCGCAGCGAATCCCTGATCCACTGATCATCTTCCACCAGCAGCACCTTCATGCCCTGCAATCGTTGAAACAGTTCCATATCGCCCTCTTTACCTGGGAGAACCTAAAACAGAACAGCCCATGCTTTTATAAAAAAGCACAAAACATGCCACAAATGAATGTGAGTCAACAAACTGTAATAACAACAGAAAAAAAGGACGCCAACTGAAGAGGTTTCTCAAAATATCAAAGAAAAATCGAACCATTGAGAAATGAAAGGAAGTGTCGCTCCGGTGTTACATTTTTTTCCTGCGGTACCGGAAGGTATGATGATTCATCCGCAGAAGCCTGGCCGCCATGGATTCATTGCCCCCGGCATGGCGCAGGGCCTCCTCAAAGAAATGACGCTCCATGTCATGCAAGGCGGCTTCAAGATCGAGTCCTTCGTGGGTGAGAGGGGGGTAGCATTGCTTCCCGGCTGCCGCACCCGTTTCGACAGCCGAGGTCTCCGGGCCCGAGATATCGGCTGTCTCAAGGACCGGCGCGCAACTCAGCAGCACCCCCCGCTCGATCATGTTTTTCAACTCCCGAACATTGCCGGAAAAATGATATCCCTGCAGAAAACGCCGGGCCCCAGGGGAAAGATCTTCCACCTGCTTGCCGAATTTCAGGGAGAACCGTTTCAGAAAAAACTCTGCCAGGGGCAGGATGTCTTCCCGGCGCTCGTTTAAGGACGGGACCTGAATAGTGACCACGCCGAGCCGGTAATACAGATCCCGACGAAACTGGTTGCGGACGACCATTTCCTCCAGATTATGGTTGGTGGCCGAGACAATCCTGGTCTGCACCCGGGTGGCTTTTCCCGCGCCGATGCGGAAAAATTCTCCGGAATCAAGAAAACGAAGCAATTTTGCCTGCGCCTCGGGCAGGAGATCGCCTATTTCATCAAGAAAAAGCGTGCCGCCCTGGGCCTCTTCGATAAGGCCTTTTTTCCCGGAAGGGCGGGCGCCGCTAAAGGCCCCTGCCTCGTAGCCGAACAACTCGCTCTCGATGAGTTCCTTTGGGATTGCGGCACAGTTCACCGGCACGAACACCCCCTGAAAATTCGGACTCCGGTAATGGACCGCCCTGGCCACCAGCTCCTTGCCACTGCCGGTTTCACCGACAATAAGCACCGGAGTGTCCGGGCTTTTCGCCACCATGGCCACGCGGGCCATAACCTCCTGCAGCCCACCTTTTTCGCCGAGGCAACAGGGAATATCTTCCTGCAGGCAATGCTCCTGCAGGGCAAACAGCTCCCTCCGCAGCCCGACCCGCTCCATGGCATTGCGGATGGCCTGCAAAAGGATTTCGCCGGTGAGGGGTTTCACCACATAATCATAGGCCCCGTGCCGCATGGCCTGCACCACGGTCTGCACATCCTCGTAGGCGGTAATCATGACCACCGCCATCTCGGGGAACCGGGACCTGATGGCTTGCAAGGCTTCCAGGCCGTTCATCCCCGGCAAGCCGATATCAAGGAGC
>JAHJTI010000295.1 GCA_018829945.1 Pseudomonadota bacterium
GCGGGAGTAAATCTGGAAGGAGCAAACCTCAAGGCTGTGGATCTTACCGGGGCCAACCTGATCGACGCCGATCTGGAAGAAGCTGATTTGTACAAGGCCGATCTCACCGGGGCCTTTCTCAAAGGCGCCAACCTCAAAGACGCCGCCCTTGTAAAAAGCAACTACGATCTGGCGATCCTTGAAGGCGGGACCTATACCGCCCCGGCAAATGCCCTGAAAGAACCGGAAAAGCCCTTGCCCCCGCCTCCTGCCGTTGTACCGCCGCTTACGGAAAAAATTGAAACGCCGGCTGCGGTAACGGCAGCGCCAGTGACCCCACCCCAACAAACAGCACTGGCGCAGACATCTGCTCCGGCATCTCCCGCCAGTGTCACCCCGGAGCAGCCAACAGCAGTTCCGGTTCCCGCAGCCAAGCCCGCTGTTCCTGCTCCGTTGCCCATCGCGCCTCCTGCGGAAACGCCGCAGGCAGAGCAACCACAACCGCAGCCCGCTTCCCTGCCCGAGACGCAGCCTGTGGACAATGCTCCTGAACCCGTTGCAGCCCCTGCCGCGCAATCCGCTCCTGCCTGGGTATCAAAAAAACCGTCCCCGGCTGCACCGGTCATACCATCAGGAGCATCATCTGAAGTGGAACGCTTGCTCGCTCAGAATGGTTGCCCAGGCTGTAATTTGTCCGGAGCCGACCTTGTCGGCCTCAACCTGAATCGCGCAAACCTGGCCGGCGCCGACCTGAGCGGAGCCAATCTTGAAGGCGCAAGCCTCAAAACAGCCGATCTGGCCTCGGCCAATCTCAGCCGGGCCAATCTCAAGGGAGCCAATTTTGCCGGTGCTGATCTTTACAAGGCCGACCTTGCCGGAGCAATCCTCACCGGAACCGACTTTGAAGGCGCATACCTGATGGGGACTATTTTAGAAAAGCCCAGACAGAAGGGCAGAAAAGAAGATATTGATGCCTTTCTCGCCCAATACCGCGACAAAACACCGGTCATCAGCAAGGGGGTTAAGTCCCGGGAAAAAGAACGGGCCCAGCAGTTGGAAAACCTGCGGTCTCCCTCCTTCATGGCAATGCAGACAACGACAGGGACAACTCCTGAACAGGAAAATGGCGGTGAGGACACCGCTGTTTCTCCGATAATCGCTCCGCCCCCGACCATGGCTGCGCCTGTCGTCGCTGCTCCAATGATCGCTGCAGCGGCACCCCAATCCGCCACAGCCTCCCCCGCCCAACCTACAGCCCCGGAAACGAAACTGCCCGCACCAAGCGTTATAGCGCAACCAGCACCTCCTGTCACCGCCCCGGCCCCGGTTCCGGTTCCAGCCCCGATCAAAACACCGGAAATCGCAAAAATTCCTGAAGTCCCCAAACTTACCGACATGGAGAAACTTCTGCAGGGCAACCGCTGTGTGGAATGCGACTTTACCGGCCAGGATCTCTCCGGGAAAAAACTGGAAGGCGCCCATCTGGAGCGCAGCAACCTCTCCGGGGCGAACCTGCGTGACGCCGACCTGGAAGGAGCCAACCTCAAAGGCGCGAATCTTTCCGGAGCCAACCTGGAGAATGCCAATCTGGAAGGAGCTGATTTCTACAAAGCAGATCTGAGCAACGCCAATCTCAAGGGGGCAAACCTCAAGGATGCCGTCGGCCTGAAGCAGATTGACGCCCAACCGGCAGAAAGCACAGGCACGGGTTTTTTCTTTAAATAATCTTGCCGGAGAATCCCCGGAAAGGCTTGCCTAGATCATTTGCTGCCGGACCCGAGCATATCGCCCTGCCCATCAGTGATACCGATCGGCAACAGCATCGTGCTCCTCCATCTGTTTCAGGATCTCGCTCCGCACGACTTCGTGCAATTGCAACGCAGCCTGCCAGTCATCTCCTTGCGCCGATACCGGCGCGCCGATCCGGACCTGAAGCCTGCTGAAACGCGGCCGCACTGTTTCCCCCGGCAACAGAGCGCGGGTTCCGGCAAGGGTAACCGGCACCACGGGCATGCCGACCCGCGCGGCAACAACAAACGCCCCCAGCCGGAAAGGCAATAACCCCGGCTCACTTCGGAAAGTGCCTTCGGGAAAGAAGATCAACGAATCACCGGCACGGGCACGCGCCTCCAACCCCCGGGTGTCTTCGGCGCCACGCGCACTGTCGAAGCGCTCGACAAAGGTGCAGGCAAGCCTGCGCAAAGGAATGCCCGCCAACGGCTTGCGCAGCAACTCATGCTTAGCCACGTATGCGAACCGGGGCGGCAGCACCGCGGTAAGGATCAAGGCGTCCAGATAGCTGGCATGGTTGACCGCCACAATCACCGGATCACGGCCGGTAAGGTGCGGTAAACCTTCCACCCGCGGCATCAAGCCGGTCAGTGCCAGGACGAGTCGAGCGCTTGCTCTGGCAAAGCGGCGACGCAACCCGAGCGTGGGCAAAATCACGATCATAGCCCAGGCAAAGGGCACGATGCAGCCGAACACCATCCACGCCCAAACGCTCCATATCCATCCGACACCGTCACTGACCCGCCGGCGGACCGAAGCCACAACACCTGTAAGCGCCAAGCGCAGCCATTGCCGCCACGGGGCGCTCCGTCCACTCATCAACTCTCCGCGCTCGTACAACTCGCGGCAGGCGGCACGACGGATCTTGCCGCTGGAAGTCTTGAGCACGGTGCGCGGCGGCGCCAGCACGACGTCATCAACCGGCATGCCGATCAGATCAATGGCAAGGCGGTTGATCTCCTTTTCAATGCGGCCGCGCGCCTCCGCATCTCCCTCTTCACGCATTTCGGCCAGCACCACCAGTCGCTCCGTGCCGGTGCCCGCGTCAGTGGCAGGGAAAACCGTTACTCCGCCCCGGCGCACACCGACCAACTGGTTTATCGCCTCTTCCAGTTCCTGCGGATGAATGTTGTGGCCACCGCGAATGATAACATCCTTCTCCCGCCCGGTAAGAAACAACTCTTCCTCGGCGAGATAACCCAGATCTCCGGTGTTGAGCCACTCCCCTTCCGTAAGACGTTGTGTCGCCTCAGGGTTGCGAAAATAGCCGCTGGTCGCGGACGGGCCTTGAAACTGCACGCGGCCCTGGGTGCGCTCGGGAAGTCCAAGTCCATTGGCGTCAACGACACGGATGGCATGACCGGGCAGCGGTCTGCCGCAAGAAACGATGCGCTGGGCTTGGGCATCGTCGCCCATTACAGGACGAGCTATCCCGAGACGGGAAAGCACGAGACGATCCACCCGGTCGATCCGCACCCCGCGGTTCAACGGCGGAAAAGCAAGCCCGACCGAAGATTCCGCCAGGCCATAGACCGGGGTCATGCCCTCGGGATTAAACCCATACGGGAGCAAACGCGCGGCAAAACGTTCGATGGTGGAAGCGCTGACCGGCTCGGCTCCATTGTAGGCGAGCCGCCAGCAGCTCAAATCCAGACCCTCAAGATCACGCTCATCGA
>JAHJTI010000189.1 GCA_018829945.1 Pseudomonadota bacterium
CCGCTTCGCCTGAAATCTTTCCCCGGAATCCACACACTCATAAGACCCCCAAGGGCGAAAGACTTTTTTGTGCAGCCGGATTTCTTCCCGATTTTCCGTCTTCAACCGCTTGACAATGGTCTTGACCTCCTGAGTTCGGTCTCTTGATGCAACCAGCAGCGCGTCCTTGGTGTCGACAATGATATAATTGTTGAGTCCTATTGCAGCAACAAGCCTCTCTCCAGCATTAATATAAGAACCAGTCACATCCTCAGCCAGTACGTTGCCGATGAAGATATTGCCTTTCTCATCCTGTTTACCTATCTCCCAAAGGGCTTCCCAGGAACCAACATCGCTCCAGGAACAGTCCAAAGGCACTACCACCGTATCCCGGACCCGCTCCATCACCGCATAGTCAACGGAGTTTGCCGGGCTTTCAGAAAATGCCACGGAATCCAGTCGGATAAAATCAAGGTCACGGGTCCGGGCCGCATAGGACCGCTCCACGCAATCGGCCATGAGCGGCTCAAATTCCTTGAGGGTTGCCAGAAATCCCCTGGCTGGAAAAAGAAACATCCCACTGTTCCAGAGATAGCCTTCGTCAAGATACTGCCTGGCTTTTTCCATGGAAGGCTTTTCCACAAAACCCTCCGCGGCAAAAACAGCCGAGCCTTCTCCGCTGAGCGGACTCCCTTTTTTTATATAGCCATATCCGGTGTGGGGACTCTGCGGGACAATACCAAAAGTTACCGGATGACCTTGCGAGGCGCAGGATGCTCCCCGGGCCACGGCTTCGGCAAAATTACCCTCGTTACCGATAACGTGATCGGCAGGCAATACCAAGAGGACTGCATTTTCATTCTGTCGAACCGCATCAAGGGCAGCGACGGCAACAGCAGGCGCGGTATCACGTCCCACTGGCTCAATGATAATCGTCGCTTCCCCGCCCATGGCACGAACCTGCTCGGCCACAAGAAAGCGGTGTTCTTCCGTACATACTACGATAGGAACGGAAACGCCCTTCAAGCCCTGAACCCGTAGCAAAGTATTCTGAAGCATGGTCTTGTCGTTGACAAGAGGGAGAAGCTGCTTGGGATGGCACTCCCGCGACAAAGGCCACAATCGGGTGCCGGATCCCCCTGCAAGAATAACCGGAATAATGACTGCCTTTTCACTGTCCATAAATGCGTTATCCCCCTCAGGACTAATTGTTTGCGCAATGATTTTCTCTTGAATTTTTACTATGTTACAATACTCAATGTCAAGGTGCTATGACACTAGCATTCTGTTACCACGTGACTACATGACATTTACAATAGCTATTGGTGTCGCGATGATGATCCGGATTCCAGGAAGGGAATACGCACCGAGATAAAACGATGCCTGGCGTAATGACTTGATATCGGCAGGTCTACATAACAGGAACAAACAAATACCAGGCAAAAACAGATAACAAGAATCTTTTCAACGAGAAGATTATACTATATGCTCTAAGCACAGTCACTATCCGTACCCAAAGAGCACATTGACATGCCTCCCAGCACTGTCTCGACAAGCGTCAGTGGCTGCTGAACAAAAAAGTGTCTTCCCTCGAAGGCTTACTCGCGATACTACAAAGAAAATGGCGACGTGAACGATTTAAAGTCTATCGATTTCACTACACGCAACTTTTCAGGGCTTCCCCTGCAACTCTTTGAGCAAAAAACTGAAAAAACATGACAACCTTCTCAGACAACGATGTTCATTTGGTCGCACCTGAAGTGGCAATCTCTTTTTTCAAAGGAATCATGCCCTTTAATATCCTGGACGAGGAAACGCTGAGATACATCGCCCGTCATTGCCGGATTGATTTTTTTCCCAAGGGGACCAGAATCCTTACCGCCGACGTCACCGAACTGACCCATCTCTATCTGATCCAGCGCGGCGGGGTCAAAGCCTTTCTCGAAGACGACAACGGCGAAGTGACACTGAAGGATTTCCGTGGAGAAGGAGCTTATGTCGGTGCTTTGGCAATCATCCGCGGCACCGCAGCCAACCTCAATATCGAGACCGTGGAGGACACCTTTTGCTTCCTTTTGCCCCGGGAGATATTTCTCGACCTCATTGAGAAACAGGCCTCTTTTGCCCACTACTATCTGAAGAGTTTTTCCGAAAAAATCGTCACCACTGCCTATAATGAACTGCGTCATCACAAAGTATCGCGCCGCAGCAACGAGGACCTGTACCTTTTCTCCATCAAGGTCGGCGATCTGGTGAAGACCTTGCGCAAGGTGGCGGTAACCGCCACCATCCAGGAGGCCGCCGCCTTGATGTCCACACATCGGGTTGGCTGCCTGCTTGTTCATGATGCTGCAAATGAAGAAAATATTGTCGGCATTATCACCGACCGTGATCTTCGGAACAAGGTGGTGGCTGCCGGACTGAATTTCCAACAACCGGTCCAGACCATCATGAGTGGACCGGTCCAGACCGTGCTGTCGCAATCCCTCTGTTTTGACGTTCTGCTGAAGATGATGGATACAGGCATTCATCATCTGGCAGTAGAACGGTCCGGGCGTATCATCGGGGTTGTCACCTCACATGACATCATGCTTCTCCAAGGCCACTCACCCTACTATTTGTTCAAGGAAATCCGTGGTCAACAGCAGATTTCCGGATTGTATGCCCTTGCAAGAAAAATCCCGGATGTAATTCGCGGTCTGATCGGGGAAGGGGCCAAGGCCGGAAACATTACCCAGATGATCGCCATCCTCAACGATCATATCCTGGGACGAATGCTGACCTTGCTGGAAAAAGAGATGGGGGCTCCGCCGGTGCCCTATTGCTGGCTTCTCATGGGCAGTGAGGGCCGTCGCGAACAGACCTTCAAGACTGATCAGGACAATGCAATTATCTATACAGATCCCGCAGATGAGGAGCAGAAACACGCTGCTGAGAACTATTTCAAAGCCTTTGCCGCCAAGGCCATTGATCACCTGGTAAACTGCGGTTACCCCCTCTGTCCCGGCGAGGTAATGGCCACCAACCCGCGATGGTGCCAATCTCTCTCGGCCTGGAAACGCTACTTCGAGCACTGGGTTGCCGAGCCTGATCCGCAGGAAATTCGCTATGCCACTATCTTTTTTGATTTTCGCGCCGGTTTCGGCGAGACAGCGCTTGCTGATGAGTTGCGCCTGCATTTGAACAAGCAGATAACAGGCCGGGATCTTTTCTTGTTCCATCTGGCCCGACAGTCCATGGAAACTCGAGCTCCACTCTCATTTTTCAAAAATTTCATTGTTGAAAGAGATGGTGAGCATAAAAACAGACTGGATATTAAAAAACAGGGGCTGACACCTTTTGTTAATTTTGCCAGGGTGCTATCCCTGAAGCATTGCGTCAAGGAAACCAATACCCTGGCCCGACTGAAAGCCCTGATGGAAGGTGAGTGGATTCAAAACGAATTATGGTCCTCGGCCAGCGAGGCCTACGAACTCCAGATGCAACAGCGCCTGGTTCACCAATTACGGCAGATTGAAGCAGGAATCCTTCCCGACAATTATATCGATCCGGCGGATCTCTCCGATCTGGAGCGCAGAATGCTCAAGGATGCCTTTGCGGTCATCGAAAGACTGTATGGCGTACTGGAACAGATGTATCCGGTGACATGATGCTGAATATCTTTAAGCCCAGTTCCTGGTTTGTCCCACCCCATCCCATCATTGCCAAAAATCGTGACACATTTTCCCGGTTCGATCAGTCACGTCCCCTTGCCGACTATACGTTTGTGGTCTGTGACACAGAACTCACCGGCTTTGACCGGAAACGGGATGAAATCATCTCCATTGGCGCTGTTCTGATCCGGGACATGCAGATAGATCTTGGCTCCACCTTTCATCGTTATATCCGTCCAAAAAACACGAAACACACCCAAGCCACCCTGGTCCACAGGATTACCCCGCAGCAGTTGGCGGAAGCGCCGCCTCTGGAGGAAGTGCTGCCAGCCTTTATAGAATTTGCCGGGGCCGGTCTCATGGTGGGACATTGCGTGGCGCTTGACATGGATTTCTTGAACAGGGCCGCCCACAAGGTTCTGGGCGGAACCCTGTCCAATCCGGGAATTGACACCATACGCATGGCCCAGGGCTATCGGCGGGTATTGTCCGGGCATTTTCGTGGTGAAGAAGACCACTTACGCAGTTACTCTCTGGAAGATCTGGCCAAAGAATATCATCTCCCGGCATTCAAACCCCATGACGCCTTTGAAGATGCAATGCAAACTGCATACCTCTTCCTCTTTCTCCTCAAAAAGTTCAGGAAAGGCGGTTTGCTGACCCTGAAAGAAATCTATCAGGCCGGCAGGGTGTAATTTTTCCGAGAACAGCCTTTTTTTCGTCATAGGCAATGCGCAGGTCTGGTCAATTTCCGGTGCCACTTGAATCCTGCGTTATCTCTACTCCCCCAATTGACTAGGACGAACTGCGTTGCTTCGGAGACCTTTGAAAATTTCGTTGACATCATTGTCAATGGCAGTATATATACCCAGTTCACTGGCGTCTTACGCAAAGTTCATTTTTTTGACAAAAAAACTTTAAACGAGGATGGAGAAAAACATGAATAACGCTCAGAAGTACTGGCAGGCGAATATCCGGCTTGTAATCGGCTGCTTGCTAGTCTGGTTTATTGTTTCTTTCGGTTGCGGTATTTTATTTGTCAATCAGCTGAACGCCTTCCGTCTGGGCGGATATCAACTTGGCTTCTGGTTTGCCCAGCAGGGATCGATCTACATCTTTGTGGCACTCATCTTTTTCTACGCCTGGCGTATGAATCAGCTTGACCGTAAATTCAACGTCGAAGAAGCGTAAGGAGAACTGAACATGACGAATTTGATGATTACCACCTACCTCGTGGTCGGTGCCACTTTTGCTCTGTATCTCTACATAGCTGTCAAGAGCCGCGCAAAAAACACCGGTGAATTTTACGTGGCTGGCAAAGGCGTCCATCCTGTACTCAACGGTATGGCCACCGGCGCTGACTGGATGTCAGCCGCCTCCTTCATCTCCATGGCCGGAATGCTCGCCATGGGCGGCTATGACGCATCTGCTTACCTGATGGGCTGGACCGGCGGTTACTGCCTGCTGGCCATGCTCCTTGCGCCCTACCTCCGCAAATACGGAAAATTCACGGTTCCCGAGTTTATCGGGGATCGCTTTTATTCCCAGACCGCCCGCTTTGTCGCTATCCTCTGTCTGATCATCGCTTCTCTGACTTATGTAATAGGCCAGATGAAGGGTATCGGCGTGGCCTTCTCCCGTTTCATGGAGATGCCCTTTGATGTCGGCCTCTTTATCGGTATGGCCATCGTCTTTGTTTATGCAGTTCTCGGCGGCATGAAGGGCGTTACCTACACCCAGATTGCTCAATATGTTGTCTTGATCTTTGCTTACACCATCCCCGCCATCTTCATCTCCATTCAGCTTACCGGCAATCCTCTCCCTCAGTTGGGCCTGGGTTCGACTCTTACCGGCAGCGAAGGAGTGTACCTTCTTGACAAGCTCGACAAGATCGTGGTTGATCTTGGATTCACTGCATATACGGCGCAGAAGGGAAGCACCCTGAATATCTTCCTGCTGACCATGTCTCTGATGATCGGCACCGCAGGTCTTCCCCATGTCATCACCCGTTTCTTTACCGTACCCAAGGTCAAGGACGCCCGTTCTTCAGCTGGCTGGGCCCTTGTCTTTATCGCCATTCTATACACCACTGCCCCGGCAGTCGGCGCCATGGCCCGTCTGAACTTGACGAATACCATTCAGACCGGAGAGATTGGTTCACCTGAAGGCAACCTTTCAATTGAGGAGCGTCCTCAGTGGATGCTTAATTGGGAAAAAACCGGTCTTTTGAGTTTCGAAGACAAAAACGGTGACGGTAAAATCCAGTATTACAGCGACAACGGCCTGACCTCAGCAGAAACTGATCTGGCCAAAGCCCTCAAGGACGGTGGTGACGTCACCGCTGCCCAGGCAAAGGTTGATACCGCCACCGCCAAGCACGCTGAAAGTAAATTCGCCGGGTTTGGCTGGAAAGGCAATGAGATGGACAAGATCGACAACGATATCATGGTTCTTGCAAACCCTGAAATCGCCAAGCTCCCCAACTGGGTTATAGCACTGGTAGCCGCCGGCGGTATTGCCGCAGCACTTTCCACTGCTGCAGGTTTGCTCCTGGCCATCTCATCCGCCATCTCCCATGACCTGCTGAAGGGCATGATCGCCAAAAACATTGACGACAAAACCGAATTGATGGCTGGTCGTATCGCTATGGCCGGCGCCATTCTTGTTGCCGGTTATCTTGGCCTTAATCCTCCCGGATTTGCTGCTCAGGTTGTGGCCTTGGCCTTTGGTCTCGCCGCTTCGTCAATATTCCCGGCTATCATGATGGGAATTTTTGTCAAACGGATGAACAGCGCCGGCGCCATTTGCGGCATGCTTGCCGGTATTGGTTCCACGCTCCTGTATATCTTCTGGTACAAAGGATTCATGTTCATCGCCTCAACTGCTATGGCCCCGGATAACGCGGCCAACTGGCTGTACGGTATTTCTCCCGGCTCTTTCGGCGCGGTGGGTGCGCTGATCAATTTCGCTGTAGCTTTTGCCGTGTCCAGCTTCACCAAGCCACCGCCAGAGCACATTCAGCATTTGATCGAGGATATCCGGGTTCCGTCCGGTGCAGGAGCAGCACAGAGTCACTAAACGCTCCACTGTACCTCGCTTGCTCATAACAAAAAAAGCCTCCGTATCCATTACGGGGGCTTTTTTTTGCTCTTTCACAGTACAGGTCGAACACTACTACAAAGCACACCGAGAACCGAACATCAGCTAACCCCCTGTAACAACACAAAAAACGCGCCTGGACTTCAAGTCCTGCACGTTTTGTTGTTTCAGGGATTCCATTTTCTGTTACTATATCTACGTTCGCCCTACCCGCAAGACCACCACAAGCATTGAGCACTACACATGGCCGGAATACTTGTTGTTGACGATGAACCAAGCATGCGGGAGTTTCTCAAAATTCTCCTGGATAAAAAGGGCTATTCCATCCAAACCGCAGCCAGCGGTGCCGAAGCCCTCACCCTTCTGCAACACCATCCTTTTGATCTGATTATTTCCGACATCCGCATGCCGGATTTAAGCGGCTTGGCTCTTCTCGAAAACATCAAACAGCAGGACCTCTCCATCCCTGTAGTACTTATCACCGCCTACGCTTCGCCGGAAGATGCGGTGCTTGCCATGAAAAACGGCGCCTACGACTACATCACCAAGCCGTTCAAGGTGGATGACATTCTTTCGGTTATCAAGGCAGCTCTGGGAAGCCGACAGGAGAAGACCCAGAGCAAGGAAGCCGATGCTTTCACGGGAATCATCGGCAACAGTCCGGAAATGCTCAAGATTTACGATCTGATCCAGCGCATCGGTCCGACCCAGGCGAATATTCTCATCTATGGTGAATCCGGAACCGGTAAAGAGTTGGTGGCCCAAGCCATTCACCAACACAGCAAGGTTGCGGAAAACGCCTTTGTCCCTATCACCTGCAGTGCCATCCCGGAAAACCTCATCGAATCGGAACTGTTCGGCCATGCCAAGGGCTCGTTTACCGGGGCGATTGCCAACAAAACCGGATTGTTTGAGCTGGCAAACAACGGCAGCGCCTTCCTTGATGAAATCGGCGAGCTCTCCCCTCTTATCCAGACCAAACTTCTGCGTGTTTTACAGGAACGGGAATTCAAGAAAGTCGGCGGTACGGAGACCATCAAGGTTAAGGTCCGGATTATTTCAGCCACCAACAAAAATCTTGAAGAGGAAGTCCTGGCCGGTCGCTTCCGGGAAGATCTTTTTTACAGACTGGCGGTTGTTCCCATCCGCATGCCCCCGCTGCGTGAACGCAAAGGTGATGTACCGCTCCTGGTCGACCATTTCCTGAAAAAATATTCAGCCCTGTTCGATAAGGAGGTGCAACAAATCTCCTCGTATGCCCTGAAGGTTCTTATGGATTATGATTTTCCCGGCAATGTTCGAGAACTTGAAAATATCGTCGAGCGGGGAGTTGCCCTTGAATCTTCCAATATTATTCTTCCGGAAAGCCTTACGCTGTCAGGCCATCGAACTGGCCGCCCCGCTGACCACGATCACTCCCCAGAATACGATTCCAGACCGATGGATGAAAACGCCTTTGATCTCGGACTGGAGCAGTACATCACCGACATTGAAAAAAGACTGATCAAAACGGCCCTGACCAGAACAAACAATTCCCGAATGAAAGCTGCGGATCTTCTGAAAATGAGTTTCCGTTCCTTCCGTTACAAGGCGAAAAAATATAACATATGATACTCTCCGCCATCTGCCCCCATACCGGTTCGCCTGCCGCCAATGACCACCTCAAGAAGCAAATCCAGTGGCTGCTGTTTTTCAGGGTCCTTTTTCTCTCCCTGATGCTGGGAATCAGCGTCCTTCTCCAGACGAAGACGCCTTCCATTTTTCTCCCCCCCATGCACTATCTTGCCTATTTCATTGCCGGGCTCTATCTGTTCACCATTGTTTCCGCCCTTGTTGTCAGAATTATCCAGTGCTATTCCCGTTTCGGTTATCTGCAGATTACCCTTGATACCCTTCTGGTGACAATTCTCGTTTTTTCCACCGGCGGCAGTCAGTCTGTTTTTACGGTGGTGTATTTTTTCCCCATTGTCATGGGAGCCTTCATGCTTTTTCGCAGGGGAAGCCTGTTGTTTGCCACACTAAGCTCTTTGCTGTTCGGCGCCCTGCTTCTCGTTGAATACGGCGGCTTTGCTTCCCGTTTTCTCCAGACATATCCTGTCCAAACATCCAACTACCAAACGCTTCTCCATTCATTCACCATTTACAGCCTCACTTTTTTTCTGGTTGCTATCCTGAGCTCCATGCTCTCGACCAGGCTCCAAAAGACAGAGGCGGAACTGTTTCAAACCGCAAGCGACTACGACCGCCTTTCCTTTCTGTACAAACAGATATTTGACGACATTAATACCGGCATCATCACCGTTGATGATAATAACCGGATAACATCCTTCAACCGTGCTGCTGAACTCATTACAGGCTACAGACCAGGCGAGATTCTCGGTCAAGAAATTTCCCGGCCGTTTCCCGGCCTCGAAACGGGTTTGCTCCAAGATGAGCGACGACACATGTCCGTTCTCCCCAGAAAAACCGGAGAGACGATTCCAGTGGGGTATTCTTGCTCGAAGCTGAACACCCCGGACGACAGTAAAAACGGTTACGTGTACACATTGCAGGATCTCAGCCAGATAAAAAAAATGGAAGCCCAGGTACAGCAGGCCGAAAAAATGGCAACCATTGGCGAAATGGCGGCAGGCATTGCCCATGAACTCAGGAACCCCCTGGCTGCTATTTCAGGGGCAGTCCAACTGCTGGACAGGGAAGCACAAGACAGCTCCATCAATAAACGTCTGTTCGGCATCATCATGCGGGAGTCAGACAGACTTGATGCAACAATCGATGAATTTCTTCTTTTCTCAAAGCCGGTTAACCCGGAAAAGGAGTGGTTCCCACTTGGTGATCTTGCGCGGGAGGCAATGGAAACCCTGGAACAGGACCCGGGTTGGAACCCCGACCTGACCATTGCTCTGGAGATCCCGCCCGACCTTGACTGCTGGGGGGATCCTCAACTGCTCAGACAGGTGATCCTCAACCTGGCTTCAAACAGCGCCAATGCCTGCCGGAATATGGAAAATGGAAGGATATTGCTCCGGGCGGAAGCAACCACAGCCAAAAACAAGGAAACGCAGGAATCCGCCATTGTTCTGGAAATCAGTGACAATGGACACGGCATACCGGAAAATCTTCAGGAAAGAATATTTGAACCTTTTTTTACAACCCGGGAAACAGGAACAGGGCTTGGCCTGGCTATTGTCAGTCAGATCGTGCACAGCCATGGAGGCGAAATATCCTTGCGCAGTTCCCAACCCCAGGGCGCTATTTTCTCAGTCAGTCTCCCCCTGCCTTAGGGGAAAAAGTGAACAGCGGAAAATGAAGAGGGAATTACTTTGCTTATTGTATTTTCACCTTTCAATTTTTCACCCCTCACTATCGTAAGACGGCAACAAAGGTAAGAATCAGATAGACAAAGAGCCAACCCGCGATAAAGAGCAACGATCTTCGGCGTCCTTTGCCTTCTGTGCCCACACAAACCAAGGCGACAACCACGGTACCGGGGAAAATCACCCCGGCCCAAAAAGGTTGAACGTACCGCAGCAATTCCTGCAGTCCCAGCAGAAACCATGGTCCCTGTATATGAAACAACCCGAGGCGGGCGGGCTCCATGGGCGCAGCCATGAAAAGGCTGAAAAGTACCGTACCGAACAGCAACAGGCTATGTTGACCAAAGCCGATCCGGTAACGACGCAAGTGATCCCAGCAACAAACCCCCCAGACAATTCCGAGTCCGATAAGATGGTTGGCGTACACCCGCTTCAGACCTTCGGCTTCAATGGCAAAAAGCAATGAGTTGAGCAGCGTTCCCAGATATGGAATGGATAGAGTAATGTTTTCGGCAATAACCCCGGCAGCCTCTCCTGTTGCATCAGCCCTGAGGACATAGCCGGTGAAAAGCAACAACAGCGCGATCGGCACCGAACCAACCAACAGGAGCCATTTGCCGAAGCGCAGTTGCTGATCAGTCTTGGCCAGGATAACCGCAGCCAGGTGACCCAATGAAAAGAGAAAAAACAGCTGACTGGAATAAAAATGACAGGATCGGAAGAATTCACCGTACGGCGTGAGCAGATCAAGAGAACTTGCAGAAAAAAAAGGAGTGGCGGGATCGTACTGGAGTGAGATCAAGACCCCGGATAAGACAGAGAGGTAGAGCGAGATCAAGCTCATCCCACCCCATTTAGTCTCGATGATAATCGCGCGGATATTCATAACCTTACAGGGTGACAAGATACCCTTTTTCGTCCTTGTCCTCCCGCAACGCAACCACAGGAAATCGGGGCAGATTTTTCTGGGCGGGGCCACTGAGCCGGGTGCCGTCTTTGCTGAATCGGCTGTGATGGCAGGGGCACAGGAGAACCTCCTCTTTCTCATGATAGTTGAGACGACAGCCGAGATGGGTGCACTTTCTCGATACTGCCCACGGACCGTTTTTGTCGACAAAAAGGATAAAATCGTGTTCAAGAACAAAGCCGCCGTCCGGCACGATCTTATGCACCTTCACAGAGCGTGGTTGCTTGGGAGCACGGTAGCCGAGAAAGCGAAAAACAGGATACAAAAGGAGGATGCCGGCACTCCATCGGAGCCATGACCAGGACCCAGCCAAAAATATCCGCCGGGTCAGAGACTCGTCTTTTCGTACCTCATCATCCATTACCGTAACACCACCTGCTCATGGCTGCAGGTACCGATTCCGCAGTTTTTCGCAAACATGATCCGGCACCAGACCGCTCACATCCCCGCCGTGCCTGGCTGCATCCTTGATGATGCTGGAACTGATAAATATCCAGCGAAAGCCGGTCATCAGAAAAACTGTTTCCACTTCCCGTTCGATCCGGCGATTCATCAGAGCAAGCTGGAACTCGTAATCAAAATCCGACACGGCCCGCAATCCACGAATGATAGCCTTGGCACCTCTCTTATAGGCAAAATCCACCAGAAGTCCGGAAACATCCTCGACCTCGATCCGGGAATCCTCGTCGGGAAAACAGTCCCGTATCATCTTCAATCGTTCTTCAAGGGAAAAAAGCGGCTGTTTGGCTGGATTACTGGCTACAGCAATAATAATCTTGTCAAACAGGCTCAATCCCCGATGAATAATATCGAGATGCCCATTGGTTATGGGATCAAAGGTGCCGGGATACACGGCGATTGATTCGGATGTGCTTTCAGAGACGAATGGTTCGTAATCAGTCATTGCACCAAGCCTTACGTGTGCTGATAGAGCCAGAAACCGGCCTCTCCATATCGACGGCGATCAAAACAGGCCAGCATACCGAGAGTTTCCGGGTATTGCGCTCCTGCCGCATCCTCCAAAACAATTATTGCCTTGGCAGCGAGAAAAGTTCCATCCGCCAAATATTCCAACCCGCGTTGGGCAAATGAGGTCCCATAGGGCGGATCGAGAAAAACGAGTTCAAATTTCGGCGGAGGCTGAATTGCCGTCAAAAAAGAAAACCCCCTGGCCAAATCCCTCTGCAACACCGTGGCGCGCTCGGAAAAACCGCAGAGGGTTATATTCCTTTGAATAAGCTCGGCAACGGAACGCTGGCCATCGACAAAAACCGCGGATATCGCTCCCCTGCTCAAGGCCTCAAGCCCTAAAGCCCCAGTGCCTGCAAAAAGATCCAACACCCTGGCACCGACAACCTTGGCGGCGAGGATATTGAAAATCGCCTCTCTGGCCCTGTCGGAGGTAGGGCGAATCGTATCGCCGAAACGCTGGCCCGGCGCCAGCAGCTTGCGCCCCCGGGCGCTGCCGCTGATGATCCGCACTATTTCAGGTAGTCCCTGGTAAGAACCTCGGCAATCTGTACAGCATTGAGCGCAGCGCCTTTAAGAATATTGTCGGACACCACCCACAGGTTGATGCCATTGGCAATGGATTCATCTTCCCGAATCCGGCCCACCAGGGTCTCAAATTTGCCGGCACAATCTATAGCCATGGGGTATTGCCCCAGAGTAGGCTCATCGACCAGCTTTATGCCGGGGGCACTCTTCAGCAGGGCCTTGACCTCTGCGGCAGTGATCTTTTTTTCGGTCTCAATGTTTACCGACTCGGAATGACCGTAAAAAACCGGGACACGCACCGTAGTGGCGGTAACTCCGATTGTCTGGTCTTCAAACATCTTGCGGGTCTCGTTGACCATCTTCATCTCTTCCTTGGTGTAGCCGTTATCAAGGAAGCTGTCGATCTGTGGCAGGCAGTTGAAGGCGATCTGGTGCGGATATACGTTATGAGCCATGGGCTTGCCCGCCGCATAATCGAGAACCTGCTGCTTGAGTTCGTCAATGGCCTTGGTACCGGTTCCGGAAACCGCCTGATAGGTGGAAACAACGATCCTCTTGATCCGCACCTTATCGTGAATGGGCTTTAAGGCCACCAACATCTGGATGGTGGAGCAGTTCGGATTGGCGATAATGCCCCTTTTTGTATACTGGGCAATGGCATGGGGATTGACCTCGGGAACCACCAAAGGAATTTCCGGGTCCATGCGATAGGCGCTGGAGTTATCCACAACCACGGCTCCTGCCGCAGCAGCAGCCGGGGCAAAATCAAAGGATCGGGTAGCGCCCGCGGAAAAGAGCGCGATATCGATCCCGCCAAAGGCATCCTTGCTCAACAACTGAACAGGTATCTCCTTCCCTTTGAAGGTGAGTTTTTTCCCCACGGACCGTTCCGAGGCAAGCAAACGCAGTTCACCCAACGGAAAATCTCTTCGCGCCAAAACATCGAGCATGGCACCGCCAACAGCGCCGGTGGCGCCGGCAATAGCAATATTAAATTTCTTTTCTGCAGCAGTCATTGTTCATATCCCTTACAGACAGCAGCCGGGCATCACCCGGCAATTGTATAAAATATCTGTAACTGTCCAGAAGCATCACATCTACTTTGTCATCGGCTTGCTCGTGTGCAACAGCACACTTCGCCAGTCTCTTCCGCGCATCTGCGGCGCTGCTGAACAGTTACGTTTCTTGGTTTATTTTACTTTTTCCCATCAAGCTGACAATTACAAACAAGAAGCAGCTTGGTGAAAATAGCCGGAGGCGTCAGCTTCCCTGCCGCGTGGTTTCCCTTTTCAAAAATACCAACCGGTTCAAGCCATTGAGATAGGCTTTGGCCGCAGCGGTGATAATATCCGGGTCCGCCCCCTGCCCCACCACAACCTTACCTTCATCTTCAATGCGGACCAGCACCTCACCCTGTGCATCGGTGCCGCCGGTGATTGAACTTACCGAGAAATAGAGGAGTTTACTCTTGGTTTGGGTCAACTCAGCTATGGCCCTAAAACAGGCGTCGATGGGACCAATCCCGATGCAGGCCATTTCCTGCTCCTTGCCATCGATGAGCAGCCGCACCGCCGCTGTGGGCAAACTCTTGTTGCCGCTCATCGCCCCGAGATGCACCAGGGAAAAGGTCTCGGTAATCCGCAGCACTTCGTCCATCAGGATGGCTTCGAGATCCTCGTCAAACATCTCCTTCTTGACGTCGGCCACCTCCTTGAACCGGTTAAAAACACGTTCCAGTTCATCATCCTTGAGGGTATAGCCCATTGCGGCGATCCGATCCTTCAGGGCATGCCGCCCCGAATGCTTGCCCAACACAATGTTGCCGGTGGAAATTCCGATATCCACCGGATTCATGATTTCGTAGGTGGTTCGTTCCTTAAGCACCCCATCCTGATGAATCCCGGATTCATGGGCAAAGGCATTGGCCCCGACAATGGCCTTGTTCGGCTGAACCGGCATCCCGGTAATCGTGGTGACCAGCCGGCTCGTGGGATAGATGTGCTAGGTTACAATATCGGTATGCACCTGCATCTGATCGGCGCGGGTGCGGATAATCATGACCAGCTCTTCCATGGCCGTATTGCCCGCCCTTTCTCCCAGGCCATTGATGGTTGACTCCACCTGTCGAGCGCCATGATTGATGGCAGCCAGGGAATTGGCTACGGCCAAACCCAGATCATTGTGGCAATGGACACTAAGAACAGCCTTATGAATATTGGGGATGTTTTCAATGAGATACCCGACTTTGCGGCCGAACTCGTCCGGCAGGGCATAGCCGGTTGTATCCGGGAAATTCAAGGTTGTTGCCCCGGCTTCGATAACTGCGGCAAAAACCTTGCAGACAAAATCAAGATCGCTACGGGATGCATCCTCAGCGGAAAACTCCACGTTGCTCGTGTATTTTGCCGCATGGCGGACCGAAGCGACAGCCAGTTCCAGAACCTGATCCCGATTCATCTTCAGCTTGTGCTTGAGATGGATGTCCGAGGTGGCTAAAAAGGTGTGAATTCTGGGATTCTCCCCTGCTTTAAGCGCTTCCCAGGCCCGATCTATATCCTTGATGTTGCAGCGGGCAAGACCGGCGATCTGCGCGCCGCGGATATGCTCCGCGATATTTCGCACGCACTCGAAATCTCCTGGCGAAGCCACGGGAA
>JAHJTI010000190.1 GCA_018829945.1 Pseudomonadota bacterium
AGACCATGGTTCCCAAGCTTTCAGGCGCGGGTGTTACAGGAGGTTCGTCACCCGTTCTACAGGGTTTTAGTAAATCTCATTGATTTTTTCACAAGGGAGGAATTGTAAAATGGCTTTGAATCTGACGAGACGTAAATTTCTGCAGACCGCATCCCTTGCGGCAGCCTCGGCAGCAATGTCCGGCTGTTTCGCCAGGCAGGCAAGCGCGAGTACCCCGTTTGTCAAAAAACCCTTTACCGCGCCCGGCAGTTTTGCCGGCACCAAAACTGCGGTGGGTGGTGTCTGCGAGATGTGTTTCTGGCGCTGTCAGCTGGTGGGCAAGGTGCGGGACGGTAAGCTGGTGAAGCTTGAAGGAAATCCCAAAAGCATCGACAACGGAGCGAGCATCTGCGCCCGCGGCAACGCCGGAGTCAAGCTTCTCTATGATCCGGACCGTTTGAAATTCCCCATGAAAAATGTGGGCAAGCGCGGCGCTCCCGAGTGGAAGCGGATTTCCTGGGACGAGGCTCTTGACGAGTGCGCCACCAAACTGAAAGCGGTGGTCGACAAGCATGGCCCTCAGGGTATCGCTATTTTCCCCCATGGATCATCGGCAAAATACCCGATGACCTTTTTTGAATATGTTGTCGGCACTCCGAACAATTCCGAGGCCTCATTCTTCCAGTGCCGCGGTGTTCGCGATACTGCCTATGTCGCCACCATTGGTGTTCCTCCCGGCGAAAATGTTGATATGGCTAATGCCAAGGCGATTTTCCTGTTGGGCGGCCATTTTGGGGAAAACGTGCATGTTTCCCATCTGAAGCGCTACCTCAAAGGCCTTGAGAACGGAGCCAAGCTGATCGTGGTTGACCCCCGCTTCTCCGCTTCCGCAGCCAAGGCGGATATCTGGGTCAAGATCAAGCCCGGCACCGATACCGCTTTTCTGCTGGCGATCATGAATTATCTGGTCAAGGAAGGAAAATACGACAAGAAATATGTTGCCGAGCACGGCAAAGGCTTTGACGAGTTTGCCAAGGGAATCTCCCATGCGACCCTCAAGTGGGCGGCACAGATCTGTGATGTGCCTGAAAAGCAGATCAAGCAGGTTGCTGATATGCTGGCAGCCAACTCCCCCAATGTTTCTATCCATCCGGGCCGTCACGTGACCTGGCACGGCAATGACTTCCAGCGTGAGCGTTCTTTGGCTTGCCTTACCGGTCTTCTCGGAGCTATCGGGGTAAAGGGCGGTTTTGTTCCGGGCAAAGGCCCCAAAACCGGTAAAGCCGGTTGGCCCAAGCCCATGGCCGAGCATGCCGAGCAGTTTGCCCTCCACAGGATGGCAAAAGTCCATAAGTTTTCTCCTCCTGGAACCCCGACCGACCTGATCCGTAATACGGCTGTTACCGGAAAACCGTATGCGATCAAGGGCTTTGTCGCCTGGGGCCAGAATCCCATCCAGACTATCCCGGATCAGGCCCTGACCATCAAGATGCTGGAGCAGATGGATTTTGTCATGGTCTGTGATCTCATGCCCACCGATATCACCATGTATGCTGATATTCTGCTGCCCGAGTCCTCCTATCTGGAGCGTTACGATCATATCCAGAAGGGCACCCAGTGGAATTTCGCCGATCCGCATCAGCAGTTTATTTCTGCGCGTATGCCGCTGGTCTCCCCCACGGCAGCGGATCATGAGCGCAAGGATTCGGTGTGGATCACCAACGAGTTGGCCAAGCGTATGGGTTACGGTGAACATATCAAGGTCGAATCCGGAG
Organism: Pseudomonadota bacterium; assembly: GCA_018829945.1. Lineage (GTDB taxonomy): Bacteria > Desulfobacterota > Desulfobulbia > Desulfobulbales > Desulfurivibrionaceae > Thiovibrio. The sequence continues at coordinate 1,755 of JAHJTI010000190.1, forward strand.
AGGATATGGTCAACAAGATGTTGGTCGATGCCAAGCTCACCATCGAGGAGTTGGTCAAGGAGGATGGTATTCATCTTCAGCCCGGCGTTGATCCCTATGGCAAGGCGTTGGACGTTGAATTTCACAGTGTTGAGCTGGCTGAAGCGGGGTATCCGGCCGTCCCCACCTATGTTCCGGTTCCCGATACTCCAAAAGGGTTTGCCCGTCTGGTGTATGGCCGATCTCCCGTCCATACTTTTAACCGTTCACAGAACAATACCTGGCTGGTCAATGAAATGCCGGAAAATCCGGTATGGCTCAACGATGAGTCCGCCAAGAAGATGGGATTGAAAGACGGTGATCGCATCGAGCTTGTGAATCAGGATGGGGTGAAATCAAGAACCTCTACAATTGTTAAGGTTACCCCCGGCATTCGTAAGGACACCATATACATGGCTCACGGTTACGGCACGATGAACAAGGGAATGACCGTTGGCGTCGGCAAGGGCATCGATGATCAGAGCCTGATCACGAGACCGGCGGTTGATCCTGAAACCGGCGCCAATGGCATGCGAAACAATTTCGTCAAATTCATCAAGAATGGCAAGGTGCTGAGCATTCCCGCATGAGAGTGGCGTTCACCTGAATAATGATGATGCCACAGAGAAATTAACTATTTTGTTTTGGAGGAATTGCCGTGAGTCAATACGGAATGATTATAGATCTTGAGAAATGTGTGGGTTGCCACGCCTGTGCCATTGCCTGCCGGGCGGAGTGGGAGGTTCCCACCGGCAAAGATTCGGCCGAGAGGGAACGCAGAAGAAACTGGGTCAGTCGCCTCGGTCCGAGTAAGACCCCCCAGGGTTTGGCTTCCACCTATTATCCCGGCCTGTGCAACCATTGCGATAAACCGGCCTGTGTGGATGTTTGTCCGGCGGACAGGGTAGAGGCCACCTTTACTGATCCGAAAAGCGGAGCGACCAAGAAGATGGAAGTGGCCGCTACCTGGAAGGACCCTTTCAACGGGACGGTACAGATCGACAAGGAACGCTGCATCGGCTGCGGTGCCTGTGCCGATGCCTGCCCGTACAACGCCCGTTATGTGAATGAGGAAGAGGGCGATCCCAAGGCTGACAAATGCACCTTTTGCGTGGAGCGCATTGCAGTAGGGCTTGAGCCTGCCTGCGTGCAAACCTGTCTGGCCCGCGCCCGGATATTCGGCGATCTGAGCGATCCTAATTCCGAGGTTGCCAAGTATGTGAAAAAAGGCGCAGCCAAACTGGAAAGCGCCAAGGTGAAGATCGGTCCCAATGTCCGTTATTACGGCAATAAAAAGGACATGCACCTGCTGACCACTACCTCAACCCCGCAGGCCATGCCCCAGGCAAATCTGCGTCGGACCATCATGGCCCAGATGCTGAAGCCGGCTATGGACCAGGCTAAAAATTTCGGTATGCTTGGTTTGGCTGGTGCGATGCTTGTGAAAGGTTTGAGCGAGGACGAGAAGGAATAATTCGTACCGCATTTGTTTTG
>JAHJTI010000191.1 GCA_018829945.1 Pseudomonadota bacterium
CAGTGATCGGCGATGCGTTCGAGGCTCCTGGCCACGCTGATCAGTTTGGCCAGATAGACGTGCTGGGCCGGGTCGCGCATGATGATCTCTTCCATCTGGTTGCGGATCGTTCGTTTTTCCCGATCCACCTCGTCATCCTCCAGGCATACCCGATAGGCCAGATCGGTGTCTTCGTTGACAAAGGCGTCCATGGTATTGTGGAACATCCAGACGGTTTTTTCAAACATGGCGTTGAACATCTCCGGAATCTGCATGGCGTCGGAGGCAAACTTGACCGGATCGATGGCATGGAGCAGGAGCACCTTGTCAGCTATCTTGGCGGCCAGGTCGCCGATGCGCTCCAGGTCGTTGTTGATCTTGAGCACGGTGACGATGAAGCGCAGGTCGCCGGCCACAGGCTGGTGCAGGGCGAGAAGCCGTAAGCATTCCTCTTCGACGTTGATCTCAAAGGTGTCTATTTCATCCTTGTCCCGTTCGATAACATGGCGAGCCATTTCCGGGTCTTTCCCCCACAATGCCTTGACGGATCGCTGCATGTTTTCCTGCACCGCGGTTCCGAGATAGACGATCTGGTTTTTGAGGTGTTCTATTTCGGTTTGAATATTTTTAGCCATGGATGTTGCTCCTTCTCAGAATCCGTTCGGCCTGAGCCTGTCGAAGGCCTGTTTCGAGGGAACCGCGGTTCGACAGGCTCACCGCGAACGGTATTTTACGGGGATGATCTATTCGTTTGTTTTTTCTCACATTTTTAATAACCGGCCAGGAGCACCGCAGATATGCGCGGAAGAGGTCTGCGAAGCAGATGCGGTGCTCCTGGCCGGTTATAATCAGCCGAACCTGCCGGTAATGTAATCCTCTGTTTCTTTCTTCTCCGGCATGGTGAACAGGGTCTGGGTCGGGCCGTACTCGATGAGCTCCCCGAGATACATGTAGGCGGTGTAGTCCGATATCCGCGCTGCCTGCTGCATGTTGTGGGTGACGATGATGATGGTGTATTCCCCCCGCAGCTCGCGGATGAGATCTTCGATCCGTGAGGTCGAGCGGGGGTCCAGGGCCGAGCAGGGCTCGTCCATAAGGATGATCTCCGGGCTGACGGCAATGGCTCGGGCGATGCAGAGTCGTTGCATCTGGCCGCCGGAAAGACCCATGGCCGATTGGTGCAGCCGGTCCTTGACCTCATCCCAGAGGGCCGCTTTTTTCAGGCATTTTTCTGCGGCCTCATCGAGCACGGTGTTGTCTTGGATGCCTGCGATCCGTAATCCATAGACGATGTTTTCGTAGATGGATTTCGGGAAGGGGTTCCATTTCTGGAAGACCATGCCCACCTTTCGCCTGAGCTCGATCACGTCAAGGGATGGGTCGTTGATGTTTTCTCCGTTGATTTTTATCACCCCGTCAAGACGCAACCCGTCGACCAGATCATTCATCCGGTTGACGCAGCGGAGCAGGGTGGATTTGCCGCAGCCGGAAGGGCCGATCAGGGCAGTGACCTGCCCGCCGGGAATCCCGAAGCTCAGATTGTCGAGCGCCTGGCTTGCCCCGTAATAGAGGTTCAGGTTCTCGATCTCGACCTGGGGGTTGTCGATACGAATTATGGCGGAATCGGTTGTTTCCATTGTGTTTCCTCGTAGTAACTGAGTGTCGATCAGGTTTTGTGCTTGTTACACATCAACAATAGAATGATGTTGCCGCATCTTGTTGCGCAGATAGATGGCCGTGCTGGTCATAACGAGCACGATCAGGATCAGCAGCAGGGTGGTCACATACACCATGGGTTTGGCCGCCTCCACGTTGGGGGACTGAAAGCCGATGTCGTATATATGAAAACCAAGATGCATGAATTTTCGGTCCAGGTGCAGGTAGGGGAAAACCCCGTCCAGCGGGAGAGCCGGAGCCAGCTTTACCACCCCGGTGATCATCAGCGGAGCCACCTCGCCCGCCGCCCGGGCCATGGCCAGGATGAAGCCGGTGAGGATGCCGGGCGAGGCCATGGGCAGCAGGATGCGGGTCAGGGTCTGGAACTTGGTGGCGGCCAGGGCCTGGGAGCCTTCCCGGATGCCGGGGGGGATGGAGCCCAAGGCCTCTTCCGTGGCAACGATAACCACCGGCACGGTGAGCAGCCCCAGGGTGAGGCTGGTCCAGAGTATGCCGCCGGTGCCGAAGGTCGGGGTGGGCAACCGTTCCGGGAAAAAGAACTGGTCGATACCGCCGCCGATCCCGTAGACGAAGAAGCCCAAGCCGAAGATTCCATAGACAATGGAGGGGATGCCTGCCAGATTATTGACCGCGATGCGGACCATCTTCACCAGCACGCCGTCTTTGGCGTATTCGCGCAGATAGATGCCGGCCAGCACTCCCAGGGGAAAGGAGAGAATGGACATGAGAAAAATCAGCATGACGGTGCCGAAGATGGCGGGAAAGAGGCCGCCCTCGGTGTTTGATTCCCGTGGGTCGTCAAAAAACAGTTCCCGCAAGCGCTCCAGGTAATAGGAGCATTTGGCGAGAAACGACATGGAATTCGGCTGATAGCTGCGGACGATGTTGGTGAGGGCGATACCCTTGGTCCGGCCATTGGCATCGGCGAAGATCGCTTGATTGGTCGAAAGGGCCGCCGCCTTTTGGCTGAGAATGGAAACCAGTTCCTCAAACTCGGTTTTGAGCCCGTGTTTTTCACCTTTGAGAGCAGCCAGGGCAGGGGTGTTTTCTTCCTTGTCGTAGCGCGCCTTGGCCAACCGGTGGTCGATCAGTTCCACCCGTCGGTTGAGGTTGGCTATTTTTTTGCCCAGGAGGTTGACCTCTTTTTTCCTCGAGTCAAGGGCGGCAATGGTCTGGGTCAGGCTGTTTGAGCCGGATGCGGGCGGGGAGATGCCTGTGACCTCAAGTTCACTGAGATATCCGTAAAAATTGCCGAATTCCAGGCGTTCAAGCACATAAATATTTTCCGGATAGCTGAGGCTGACAATGCTGGAGGCGTCCACCCATTTGAAATCGAGGCCGTAAAGATCGCGATTGCCGATCTTGAACTGGAGACGTTTCTTATCCGTGTGGGGGATGGTCTCTTCCTGGACAATCTCTCCGAGAAGATACCTGCCGTCATGCAGGGTTGCCAGGGCGACCTTTTTTGGCCAGAAAACCGCGAGGCCGTTGACCGTTACCACATAGAAAAGCAGCAGGGTAAGAAACAGGATCAGGGAAAGGGCAAGGCCCGTGGCCCAGACGAACGGCTCTCCCTGCCGCCAGAATTTGCGTGAGCGATCACAGGGCACGGCATCTGCTGTGTTATCGGTCTGTTCGCATACCGAGGTATAGCTTTCAGGCCTCTGCCGCGCATCTGCCGCACCCTGTAATCGCTCACGGTTTTTGGAAGAAACTTTCTCTTCACCGTTGCCTCTGTCATCCGTTACGGATTTTTTACTCATGATGTTTTATCTCCAAGGGAATGCAGGGTTGCCCAGATAGAGTCTTGCCCGGAAATCCCCCTCCCCTGACGGGAGGGGGCTAGGGGGTGGGTGAAGCGCAAGTCGGCACCGTTTCATGGCAAGTTCCCCCTCTCCCCAGCCCTCCCCCGCCAGGGGGGAGGGAACTTCCGGGTCCTTCCGTGGCTATCGTTTTTTGTATTAATAGCGGCCATATTTTTTACGTAAACGCTCCCGGACAAGCTCCGCACCGGTATTCACCAGAAAGGTCAGGGCAAAGAGCATGGAGGCGCAGAGAAACAGCACCCTGTAGAGGGTGCCGCCCATGGGCGCTTCCGGAATCTCCACGGCGATGTTAGCGGAGAGCGTTCGCATGCCGTTGAAAATCGACCAATCCAGGATGGGGGTGTTGCCGGTGGCCATGAGCACGATCATGGTTTCCCCCACTGCCCGGCCGAAGCCGATCATGATAGCGGCAAAGATGCCGGGGCTGGCCGAGGGCAGCACCACCCGCCAGATCGTCTGCCAGCGGCTGGCCCCTAAAGCCAGAGAAGCGGCGGTCAGGCTTGGAGGAATGTTGGAGATGGCATCCTCGGTGATGGAAAAGATGATGGGGATAACCGCGATGCCGAGGCCAAAGGCGATAATGATGCAGTTGCGCTGGTCATAGCGCATGCCGAGATCGCTGAAGAGCCATTGCTTGAAGTCACCGGCAAAGAGCAGATGCTCCACACCGGGGGCGATGCCCATGGCCAGAGCTGTGCTCAAGAGAATGAGCGGGGCCAGCATCAGAAATTCATGCCCGTTGCAGAAGTTCTGCAGGGTCGGAGTTTTGTAAAAAGGTCTCAACACGCCCATGATCCCGATGAAGAGAAGCGGCAGGAGAAGCACGGTCAGGATCACGGCGAGAATGGCTTTTTCCACGATGGGCGCCAGCCAGAGGGCGATGAGAAAGCCGATGACCACCGAGGGGATGGAGGCCATGATCTCCACCACCGGTTTGACGGTTTTTTTGAAGACGGCGTTGCTGAACTGGCTGGTGTAGACCGCGCCGAAAACGGCGAGCGGCACACCAAAGAGCATGGCGTACAGGGTGCCTTTGAAGGTGCCGAACAACAGCGGCACCAGACTGAACTTTGCTTCGAAATCATCGGAGCCGGACGAGGACTGCCAAACATATTCCGGCTTGTCGTAGCTCTCGTACCAAACCTTGCCGAACAGGGTTTTCAGGCTGATTTCCGGATGCGAGGCTTCGATTTTCCAGACGGTGAGCGTGTTGTTTGCATCAAGGCCGATCAGGCCGTTTCCTTGCCCGGAAATGCCCGCCATGGTCAAGGGTGATTCGAGATTCAGCAAATGGTTCTCGCTGGTCATGTGGTCAAAATGCGTTCTACCGTCACTTCCGAGACTGATAAGGGATTTGGAACGGCGGGTCGGGATAATGCGGGCCACTGGGGCCTGGTGGCTGGTCAGGGTATGGGTTTTGCGGAGCTTTTTTACCCGATCCTGTCCTTCTCCGGTCCAGATCTGGCTCCAGGTGGCAAGGCCTCCTTGGGCATCGCCGACGGCCACGGAGATATCGCCAAAAACCATGGCCAGGGCAGTGACGCCCTTGTTTCCCGGCACGGCCACCACATTGTCGGTGCGGCGGGCTGAATCGTTTTCTGCGAGGTCCCAGCGCAACAGACTGCCGTTATCGGTTCCGGCAAACAAAGCAACCCCTTTCTCATCCAGAGTGAAGGCGGTGATTTCGCCCGGCAGCTCTTCTGCGATGAGAAAAGA
>JAHJTI010000192.1 GCA_018829945.1 Pseudomonadota bacterium
ATCCAAGTTGCTTGAGGATGAAGTCGAAATCCTTGAGGAAGACAAGCTCGAAGAGGTGCTTGCCGAAGACGCGCCCACCGAAGAAGTGGAGGTTATTGACGAGGACGCCTTTGAAGAGGTTGCAGAGGAATCACCCGAGGAATCCGAGCTGCTTGAGGATGAGGTCGAAATCCTTGAGGAAGACGAGCTCGAAGAGGTGCTTGCCGAAGAAGAACCATCCGAAGAAGTAGAGGTCCTTGACGAGGACGCTTTTGAAGAGGTTGCAGAGGAATCACCCGAGGAATCCGAGCTGCTTGAGGATGAGGTAGAGATCCTCGAAGAAGACGAACTCGAAGAGGTTGAAGATGTAGCGGAACCCTTGGAGGAAAAACCTCATCAACCAAAACCCCTTGAGGTTCTCTCAAAATACATCGAAGCGGAAGAAGCCATAAACCAAGGGGACTTGCTCCGGGAAACCCAGGAAGAATTTATCAATCAGATCCTGGAGCGTTTCATGCCGAAATTCATCAAGATACCGGCAGGGAGCTATATGGTCGGCAGCCCAAGCCCCAAAGGGTTGGAACAGCCCCTACGAAATGTAAGGCTCAATGATTTCTATTTTGGCCAATCGCCCGTAACCAACGATCTATTCGACATGTTTGTTCGGGAAACCGGATATACCACCGATGCGGAGGATGCGGGATACGGCATTGTTTTCGAGGGTCGCTGCACCAACAGGAGAGATCCGGAAACCGGCAGGGAAATCTTCAGTCTGACCCAAGGAACCATTGCTCGTCATGTAAGCGGGGCAAACTGGCGCCATCCCGGCGGGCCGGGCAGTACTTTGGAAGGGAAACACAACCACCCGGTGGTACAGGTCAGCCACAATGACGCCAAAGCCTTTGCTACCTGGGCGGGAAAACGTCTCCCCACGGAGGAAGAATGGGAAGCCGCGGCCCGTGGCGTAAGTGGGCAGCTCTTTCCCTGGGGGGTCGTCTGGCGGGCCGATTTGGGGAATTTTGAGGCAACATGCTTCGGCGGAACAACCTCGATAGAGCATTTCGGACGCAAGGGTATGAGTCCCCTTGGCATCTATGATCTACTGGGCAATGTCTCCGAATGGACATCATCCTCCTACCAGAGGCCGCCGCCTGGCATAGTCCCTGGCACGCCGACGGAAAAAATCTACATTCTCAAGGGCGGGTCCTGGATAACCGGCGGGACCGTAACTGCGGCATGGCGGCAGATCGAGTTGGGAAAATACTGGGCAAACACCATCGGTTTCCGCTGCGCAGTATAAAAGCTGTTAGCTGGCGACCAAAACACTATCGATCAATTCCTCACTCACCGCGTCGGTGATGACAACCTTGCCGATCTCTGTGGGCAGCACAAAAAACGGGCGTCCCCCCACGGTTTTCTTGTCGGTTTTCAGAAAGGGCTTGATCTGCTGTGGAGAAAATTCCGCAGGGATATCCGTCGGCAGGCCGTAATCGGCGATGAGTCTGCATACGGCATCAGCCTGCTCCTGCGGAAAAATTCCCTTGCCCACCGCAAGTCGGCAAGCAGCCACCATCCCGAGCCCAACCGCCAGACCGTGAGCCATAGCATAGTTGGAAGCAGCCTCCACCGCATGTCCCAGGGTGTGACCGAAATTTAAAATGCGACGCAGATCAGCCTCTCGCTCGTCCGCGGCAACCACTGCACCCTTGATTTCGCAACAGCGGGCAATCATCTTTTCGATCACAGGCAAATCCCTGTCCAGGATAGCCTGGCGCTGTTCGACAAGAAAACGAAAAAAATCGGCATCATAAATAACGCCGTATTTGATCACCTCGGCCAACCCGTTCAATAGCTCTGCAGGCGGCAGCGACACAAGAACACTGCTGTCGATATATACGCAGCAAGGCTGATAAAAAGCGCCGACCAGATTTTTGCCCTCCGGGATATCAACCCCGGTTTTCCCGCCCACCGAACTGTCCACCTGAGCCAGAAGAGTGGTGGGAATCTGAACAAAAGGAATGCCCCGCATATAGATGGAAGCAAGAAAGCCGGTGATGTCTCCGGTCACTCCGCCCCCCAGGGCGATGAGCGCGTCTTTGCGGTCCACCCCGAGTCGGGCAAGCTTGCTGGCCAAATCAGCAACCGTGGCAAGATGCTTGCTTTCCTCTCCACGGGGAAAGGTGATCAGGTCGGCGGCAACATCTGCCGCAGCCAGAGCGGCCATAAGTTTGCCCCCCAGAAGCTCCGCGACATGGGAATCCGCCACAACCACGTACCGCTTGGCTATGGCGCGTCGTTTGAGATCCGCGCCGATAGCCGTCAGGATGCCGCTCTCGATCAAAATATCATAAGCCCGCTCATCAAGGCCAACCCGAATTGTCCGCATAATGCTTCCGCCTTTCGGAGTCTCGACTCCGTCTCGCTTACCTGGAGTCTCGACTCCGTCTCGCTTACCTGGAGTCTTGACTCCATCACGCTTTGCTGGAAATCACGACCCCGTGTCGCCCATTTGTATTTGTCTTTCTAATAAACCGACCTACGGTATAAAAAATCACGTAAGATTGCAACCTTCTTGACAAGTCCGACAAGATCACTAGACTGAATACAGGAATGTTCCACCAGACAATACCGAATTACGGAGGGGAAAAACCATGGCAGCAAAGAACAAATCTACATTGACCGAAACAGGGAAAAAAGTAGGGAAGGCCTTGGCCCGTTCGAGCCACACGGTAGAGGAAACCGGACAGAAAATGAAGAAGGCTGCGGAAAAAATCGTGAAGGATGCCACGAAAAAAGCAGAAAAAACCGTTGAATCCGCCATAGGCAAGGTCAAAAAAGAGGTACGCGAGCTTACCCATAAAAAACCGGCCTGCGCAACATCGGACAAAAGCCCCATGTTCAAGCCTGGAAAGGGTACAACCGTAGAAGGGCAGATCGGTTTCCTGGCCGGAGATATTTTTGAATACCTCACCCAAAACGGCACAACCCCTGTGGCAAAAATTACCAGCGTCATGAAAAACCGGGCCAGTCTTCCACTCATCGGTGCGGCCTTGGGCTGGTTGGCCCGGGAGGCTAAAATTTCCTTTTCCAAAGACGGAGCCAAGGTTTCACTCCTCTGATGCCGGCTTGCCACCAAGGCGGTCCAAGGCCGTCCTTCGACAGGCTCAGGACGAACGGTAACAGAATTAACCTTGAATCTTGTTCACTCCGTTCATCCTGAGCCTGTCGAAGGACACATACAGGATGCGCAACAGCAGTTAAGATACAGCCAAGCAAAACAGCCACCAAAAAAAAGGGGAGATGCCTTACAGCACCTCCCCTTTTTCATGCACTTTAAGTCAGTACAGCGATCTTACATCGCTGCGCCGGAAGCAGCACCCTGCATCTTGACCTCTACCTTCTCGGTCAGACCCTGATAGTAAGCCTTCAGGATAACGAGAACCTCGTCGCGGCCGAAATGAGGAACAATCTCGGCGCCCTCGGAAAGGGCCTTACGCAGCTTGGTGCCGGAGAGGATAACGCGATCTTCCTTGCCATGCGGGCAGGTACGCAAAGAAGCCATACCATCGCACTTGTGGCAGTAGAAGGTCCAGTCGATCTTCAGCGGCATACACTGCAGAGCCTTGCCTTCGGCCAGATTCTGAGGGATCTTGTCGAAAATCGTCTGCGCCTCGAACAAGCCGTAGAAGTC
>JAHJTI010000193.1 GCA_018829945.1 Pseudomonadota bacterium
AGGAAATGACCACCGTCTGATTCTTGCTTAAACCGGCCGACACAGCTTCCCATATCTCCGGCTCCAGCCTGGTTTGCCGCTCCGGGATCACAGAGAGCTTGTCTTCGACCCACTCCGGATGGATAGAGACTTTCTCCGGCAAGGAATCCTCGATCTTTCGGAACACCTTTTGAAGCTTGCGGTATATGGGCGTGTCTTCATGCATCTGCAGGGCTTTTTCCGCAATGCAGATGGCAAACAGATCGCTCTCGTTTAAGGATATAGCGGGGAGGGCGTAATTTTCTTCGGTGTAATAATAGCCGCGGTTCGTGGCATCGTAGGCAATGGGCGCATCACGCTGGTTCCGCAGATAATCGATATCCCGCAGGATGCTTTTGGCGCTCACCTCATATTCGGCACCCATGGAACTGCAGTTCGCCATGATCCCGGTGCGCATCCCCTCTCGGATCTTGCGGTCGATGAATAGCAGTCGTAAAAGCTGGGTTTTGTCTTTTGCCATATCTTTTTTTAAAAAAGTTTACAGGTGGGACATCATTTGTCCTACCTGCCATGATAGGCTCACATCAGAAGAAAACACAAGACAACTTTTCATCTGGAGGAAAACAATGTTTCATACAAATCATGGGTTCAAAAACGGCTTTCTCTCGGCGCTCAACCGGTGCGTTGCGACTTCTTTCTTCACTGCCGCAAACAAGGCTGGGCAAAACACAAAAAATCCTCCTGTCTTTGAGATGGTCGCCAGGGTGCCGAGGAATCCTGCCCAGGAAAAGTATCTCGCCATCCCAACCTTTATCCGGCAGGGCAAAACCTTGGGGCTGTAGAAAGGTTCAAGATCGCTGCAAAATACCGACCTTTCCCCACCGCGCTTTACCGACTTCCCCCCATATATTTGGCAAGCGCGCTCAGGTACAGTGTCACAGGATATGGAATCATCCCCCTGGCAGACGCGCCCTCCACGAATAGCAAAAGGAACCCCATAATGGCCCATTGCCATCTCGCTAAACAGTGCATTTTTTTCGTTGTACGGGAAGAGGGGAGGGAAATGCGTGAGTATTTCACAGGGATTTACTGCTACGGAAAATTCAGAGATTGCGCGCGTTACAGGGCAGCGCTGAAGATGGGGCGAAAAAAGGTGCCGGACGATATGTTTCCCAACGAAGATGCTTTTCTCAGCCTTTTTGCCTGGCCCGGAGATAGGCAAAAACCCTTGTTCAACAAGCGCTCCCGCTCTGGCTATCCTGACACACAGCACGCTTCTCCGCCAGAAAAGAGTGCAACAGCTTCCGGCCGTCTTCCGGCAACCCGTCAAACTCGCAGCCGACACTGATACTATTAACCATCGGCAAATCCAGCACCCAGCGCACCGTAACCGAAAGGGTCTTGTCGCACAATACATCCCCCCCTTTGCTGATCCGGACAAGAACGAGCTGTCGCCCAAGCTCCAGGGAATTCCAATCCTCCCTTCTCAAGGTGAAATGCACCCCACCCATGCTCAAATCCATGACCAGAGCGGAAAAGGAAAACTGGCCGAAATCAGGAAAAACAAAAACCCCGTAAATATTCTCTTCAGGCGAAAAATACACCCGCGCTTCTTTTCTCTTTTCATGAAAATTGCCAGCCATCATCTCCCCCTGGTGTTCCGAGCCAGGAACCACAGCCAATTCCCAACCATGGTTGCCAAATCATCCAGCCTGCTCTTTTTTTATATCTGGGGATGTTTATTTTGGCAAGCTCTACCTATCATCCCTTAGTCTTAGGAATTGACAAATACACCGCCCACGGCTATCAGTTAACAACAATCATCCCTTGAACAACGACGAGGAACTTCCCATGCCCATCACCATTGAAACGCTCTCTCCCAAAAAACGCGAAACCCTGCGCCTCGATGAATGGCCGATCTGGCAATGTGAGCCTTCGACTTTCCCCTGGCATTACGACGAGGAAGAATCCTGTTATATCCTGGAAGGCGAAATCACCGTGACCACCGCAGACCAGACCGTGCAGATCTCCCCCGGCGATTACGTGACCTTCCCCAAAGGGTTGGATTGCCAGTGGCAGGTACACAGCGCGGTTCGCAAGCATTACCTGTTTCGCTAAAGCGGTCTCTTCCGGATTCTCCCTGTGACTGATCCTGCCGCCATCGCCTGCCAATTCGCCCTTCCCGGCGAGGTGCTTTCCGTAATTGAGTACGGCTCCGGCAATGTGAACGATACCTATCTGGTTCGGACCACAGGCGGCCGGGGAGTATCTGATTTCATCCTGCAACGCCTCAACCCCGCGGTGTTTCCTGAACCCGAACGGATCATGCACAACCTGCGGGTTCTTGACGACCATGTTCGCCCCAAGCTGCCGACCAATCCCAGCCGACGCTGGGAGCTGCCGACCATTATTTCCGCCCGAAATGGCGATGATTATTACCGGGATGATTCCGGTGTCTGCTGGCGGGTGCAGAGCTTTGTCGCCGGTGCCGAGAGTTTCCCCGCAATCGTCAGCGTTTCCCAGGCGGAAGAGGCAGGACGCGGTTTGGGCTTTTTTCATGGACTGATCCATGACCTGCCCGTGCATCTGCTGCACGACACCCTGCCCGGTTTCCATGTCACCCCCGGTTATCTCGACCGCTATACAATGCTTGACGCAGCGCCTCCCCGCCCCGATTCTTCGCCGGAGTCATTCTTCTGCAGCCGCTTTATCGATGAGCGCAAAACGTCGGCAGGGGTGCTCGAAGCCGCGCTGGCCGAAGGAAAACTGCGTCCCTGCCCGATCCATGGCGACCCCAAGCCGGCCAATATCCTCTTTGCCCGCGATACCGGCCGGGCCGTCAGCCTCATCGATCTCGACACCGTCAAGCCCGGGCTTCTCCATTACGACATCGGCGACTGCCTCCGCTCCTGCTGCAACCCGGCCGGAGAGGAAGCGGGCCCAGCCGAAATCTCCTTCAACCTTGACTACTGCAAGGCAATCCTCCGGGGATACCTGCCCCAGGTCGCCCCTTTTTTTTCCAGCTTTGATTACCAGTATATCTATGACGCGGTCCGCCTCATCGCCTTTGAGCTGGGGCTGCGCTTTTTTTCCGACCATCTGGCCGGCGATGTCTATTTCAAGATCAGGAGACCGGGCCAGAATTTGCACCGGGCCACTGTTCAATTCGCCCTTTGCCAAAGCATCGAAGCGCAGGAAGCGGAGATCAGAGCTATTGTCAGGGGTCTGCAAAAATCATGACCGGGTTCAGCCTGCATCCTTTTCCTGGGCAAGATTCCCGAGGATTAGCCATCCATGGGACCATTGAGCGCACCGAGCGGGCCATTGCCATTTCCTTTCTGCTGCAAGGAAATATGAACGATATTGTCCTGCCGACTGCACCTGAGCCGAAACGATGCGACAACCTCTGGCAAGCCACCTGCTTTGAAATGTTCTGGGGTGAAGAAGGGAAGACACGCTATTGGGAATTAAACCTTGCCCCGACCGGAGCCTGGAATGTCTATGCCTTTACTGATTACCGGACAGAAATGCGGCAGGAAGAACGGATTGCCGAGCCGGTTATCACCACAGCCCGCACGCCGGACACCTTCTCCTTGACCGCCGAACTGGAAATTGCCAATCTCCATGCTGCCCAGTCTCCCCTGCGGATTGGGATCAGCACCGTAATCCAACATCAGGATAACCGGCTGAGTTACTGGGCCCTTGCCCACCCGGCAGAGAAGCCTGATTTCCACGCACCTCAAACATTTCTCATCCGAGTGTGACTCCTGACCGGCTTACAAACCATCTCACCAGCCGAAAACACAAGCAGGACGCACTTCTCGCCCTTTTTCCCGCCGCCTTTTTGCTTGTTCTTTCCTCAAACCCGATTATCATATTCAACCAAACGTCCACACGCATGTCTCGACTTCCTCAGGTCGTCGCCTTCGTTCTTCCGGCATGGCTGATTTCCAACCGTCACGATGCCAAGCGCTTCTCCTGACCGGTGGAGCAAGCGGATGAAACCAACAATCAGGACATGCCCAACACATGATCCAACAAATTCTTTCCATTTCCATGGTCGCTGTCGGCATCATCCTGCTGATCAGCGCCCTGCGTCCGGTCCACCAGATTTGTCGTCTCGACAAGGAAAACCGCACCGGCTGGAATACCCTGTTCATTCTCATCCATTTTTTTGTCCTGGGCTACTCCACCTTCTGCTATTTCCTGACGCGCACCAGCGTCACCTTCGGCGATTTTGTCGTATCCCTCATCCTTTTCGGCGGCAGCTTCTTTGTTGTTATCGTTGTCCGGTTGAGCCGGTCCGCCATAGACAATATCAACAGAATCGCCGCCCTGGAACGGCACAACGCCCTCCACGACGACCTCACCGGCCTGCCCAACAGAACCCATCTGCTTGAACGCACCAAACAGTTGATTCTGCAAGCCAAACGGGATTTGCAACCGCTGGCGATCCTGGTTATGGACCTGAACCGCTTCAAGGAAATAAACGATGCTCTGGGCCATCATTACGGCGATTTCCTCCTGCAGCAGGTCGCTCAGCGACTGCAGGAAGTCCTCCGCGAGTCAGACACCCTGGCCCGATTGGGCGGCGACGAGTTTTCCGTGGTCCTGGCGGCGGACACCGAACAGGCCAAGCTCGTATCCAGGAAAATTTCCGAGGCCCTGCAACAGCCGTTCGTTATTGAAGGTCACAGTCTCAACATCGGCATCAGCATCGGCATCGCCTCCTATCCCGAACATGGAAACGATTGTGACACCCTGCTCCAGCACGCTGATGTAGCAATGTATTCGGCCAAGTCAACCGAAACCCATTACGCGGTGTACGACATTACCCAGGACCAGTTCACCCTCAACCGCCTGATGCTGCTGACCGACCTCCGCGAAGCCATCCGGAAGG
Organism: Pseudomonadota bacterium; assembly: GCA_018829945.1. Classification (GTDB taxonomy): domain Bacteria; phylum Desulfobacterota; class Desulfobulbia; order Desulfobulbales; family Desulfurivibrionaceae; genus Thiovibrio. Next base: position 4,880 of record JAHJTI010000193.1, read on the forward strand.
ATGAACACCTGTATCTCCATTTTCAGCCCAAGATCAATATCAAGAGCAACCGGATCAAAGGAGTTGAAGCGTTACTCCGCTGGGACCATCCGGAATTGGGCATGATCCCGCCGGACCAGTTCATCCCCCTTACGGAACAGGGCGGCATCATTCGCTCGTTGAGCAAATGGGTTCTCAATGCCGCGCTCGCACAGCAGGCGGCATGGCGTGATGCCGGACTCGACCTGCCCGTTTCCATCAATCTCTCGATCAAGGATCTGCAGGACATTTCCGTTCCTTTGCTGATCAAGGATTTACTCAAGGAGTATCAACTGGAGCCGTCCTCTCTGATGCTGGAAATTACCGAAACCAGCATGATGCTCGATCCGGACCGGACCTACGAGGTCATTTCAAACCTCCACGCCCTTGGCGTGCGGCTGTCCATCGATGACTTCGGCACCGGCTACTCGTCGCTGGCGTACCTCAAGCAACTGCCTGCCGAAGAACTGAAGATAGACAAATCATTTGTCAGAAACATGCTCAAAGACGACAACGACGAAGTCATTGTCCGGGCCATTATCGATCTGGCCAAAAACATGGGCCTTGACGTAATCGCCGAAGGCGTCGAATCAGCCAAGATAATAACGCGGCTTCAGGAACTGGGTTGCGATCTGGCACAGGGGTATCATATCTGCAAGCCCCTGCCGGCAAAAGAGCTGGAAGAATGGCTGAAGACCCCCACACGCAGCCACATTCTCTCCGCGAACACCAACCGGAAAGATGATCCCTGCCCACCTCACCATCTCCAGATGTAAATCCCTCCCCTTGACAGTATCCCATAAAAATTCTACACTAAGTCAATCGATGCTAAAAAAGGAGAATAAGCAATGCAGGCGACCATCTCAAGCAAATATCAGGTAGTCATCCCCAAGCCGGTCAGAGAGCATCTGCATCTCAAACCGCAACAGAAGGTCACAATCCTGGAAAAGGACAGAATGCTCATCCTCGTGCCCCAGATCTCTCTTGACGAGTTGCGTGGTATCGCCGCCGGCGCGTCAACCGATGACTTCCGGGAAAAAAAGGATCGCCTCTGATGATCATCGTCGATTCCTGCGGCTGGCTGGAGTGGTTCACCGACGGCGCGCTGGCCGACAGCTACAAAAAGTATCTCGCGGACTCGGACAACATCCTGGTGCCTGCCATCGTCCTCTACGAGGTCTATATGGTTCTCAAACGGAGGGCCGGGGAAGAAAAGGCGCTGCTCGCCGCCGGATACATGCGAAGCTCCCGTCTGATTGCGTTTGACGATACGCTTGCGCTCGCCGCCGCGGATATCGCTCTGCGGAAAAACCTCGCCATGGCCGATGCCATCATTGTGGCGGTATCCAAAGTGCATAATTGCAGGATCGTCTCTTCGGATGCCGACCTAAAAGATCTCGACAACGTGGACTATATCCAGAAAACATAAAACACCCTCTTCCGCCCCACCGTCTTCTCCTCTCCGCAAAACACTTGCCATGTGTCCTACCGCTCTATATCCTGAACTGACAGCAAAGCAATCTCAGCGAGGAGCAGGCAATCACGGTGACACAAGAAATCCCCAAAACCATCGGCCGCTACCGCATTATGCGGCAAATAGGATTGGGCGCCATGGGCGAGGTCTATCTTGCCCAGGACGAACTCATCCACCGCAAGGTCGCCATCAAGCGGATGCGGGTCGATCATTACGAGAACGAACAGAAACGGCAGAAAGCTATCGATTGCCTGCTGCACGAAGCCCGGATCGTCGGCAACCTGAACCACAGCCACATCACCGCGGTACACGATATCGGGGTGCAGGAAGGCGCACCCTACATCGTCATGGAGTATATCGAGGGTGAAAACATCACGGAGCTGATCCGCGACAAGGTTCCCTTCTCCATCCAGGAAAAACTCAGCCTCATCGCCATGGTCGCCCGGGCCCTGCATTTCGCCCATAAGCGGGGCATCCTCCATCGGGATATCAAGCCTGCCAACATCATGATCGTAACCCAGAGCCGTCTCCCCAAGATCACCGACTTCGGGATTGCCCGGGTCATGGATGCCTCCACCTTCGACAGCATCGAAAGCAGCATCGACGAAGAGGGGTTCATTCCCGGCACCCCCATGTATATGTCACCGGAGCAGATCCGCGGCGAAGAGCTGGACACGCGGAGCGATATCTTCTCCCTCGGAGTACTCGCCTATGAATGGCTGAGCGGCGAAAAACCTTTTGAGGGCAAGGACCTCACTGCCCGCCTGGACGCCGTCCTCACCGCCGACCCGAAGCCGCTCAACGATTTTCCCGGCATCGACCCGGAGATCAACCGCATCATCATGCAAGCCCTGGCCAAACCCAGATCCGAGCGCTACCAGAGCGCCGATGCCTTCGGGGACATCCTGACGCTCCATCTCAGCGCTCTTGAGAAGCAAAACACCGGGGAAAAAACGAGTTTCTCCTTTGATAAAAAAGAGATTGTCGAGCGATTGCGGCAGCGCTACATCTTTTTTGCCGACTTCAGCGAAGAGGAGTTGTACGAGCTGTTCCGCGCCTCCAGCAAGGAGGAATTTGTCATGGGGGACTACCTGATCCGCGAAGGCACCTCAGGCACCACGATGTACATCATCATTTCCGGGGCGGTCATTGTGCTCACTGAAACAGAAGGAAAGCGGGTGGAACTGGAAACACTGCGGGATGGAAGCTGCGTAGGAGAGATGTCGATGATCGACCACATGCCGCGCTCCGCCTCGGTGGTGGCATTCAAAAAAACCGTGGCCCTGGTCCTGAATGAAACGGTCCTTCGCCACAACAACCCAAAGCTCTGCCTCAAGCTCTACCGGAACCTGGCCACCACTCTGTCAGAACGGCTGCGGGCCAATGAAGCAAAATATCTGAAACTGCTGGCGACTCATCTTGCCTGGGGGGACAAGAGCAAGCTCCCTCCCCCGGGGTTCGAGGACGGGGAGAACTCCTCATAGGTGGTTAATTCATATTATCTGTTACGCTTTCAAAATCCCAAGAGCCTATTGTGCGCCCTTTGATGCGAGGGAGACGTCAGTTTGTGTCAAGGATAAAGATTTGACCCTCATTTCCCCGAGGCAAGAGTCAAGCAAAGACTTGACCCCTTTGTCGCGTTCAATCAACTGGTTGGCCCATGA
>JAHJTI010000194.1 GCA_018829945.1 Pseudomonadota bacterium
AGGCCGAAACCGCCATGGCCACGGCAAGATAGGTTTTTCCGGTGCCTGCCGGGCCGATGCCGAAAACAATGTCGTTGGTCCGGATGCTGTCGATGTAGAGCTTCTGGTTGATGCTTTTGGGTGAAACCACCTTTTGCTCTGCGGTGATATACACCTTGTCGAGAAATATTTCTTTGAGGTTTGCCTTGGGAGATGCCTGCAGGATGCGCAGGGCATAGGTAACATCCGAGGGATACAGCGGATAGCCGCAGCGGATCAGCTCATGGAGTTTGTCGATGGCTGAGACCGCAAGTTCCACCTCGTGTTTCGGGCCGTTTACGGTGAGCTGGCTGCCCCGGACCTGGATGCTGACACCGGTTCCCTCCTCAATGGCGGTAAGATTTTTGTTCAGATCGCCATAGACGAGCAGGGCAGTGCTGTTGTCGGCAAGGGCGATTTCGCGTTTGATCAACGGTGTGCTCCGCCTTTGCTGCGCTTGCTGAGTTCTTGGGTGATCATTTGCTGAAGATCCCTGATGTTCCTTTCTTTCAGGCGACGGCCATTTACGAAAATGGTAGGGGTGCCGCGCACTCCTGCCTGCTGGGCGTTAGCCATGTCGCGTTCGAGGTCCTGCAGGGTGGCCGGAGATTTGGAGTCCCTGTTGAATTTTTCCAGATCAAGGCCAAGCTTTTTGGCAAGCTCAATGTATTTTGCCTCGGAAAGGGTCTTCTGGTTTTCAAAAAGCAGGTCATGGTACTGCCAGAACTTGCCTTGGCGATGGGCGGCCAGAGAGGCAAGAGCTGCACCCTGCGCCTGTTTGTGCATGGTCAGGGGGAACTGTTTGAAAATGACCTTGACGTCCTTGGGATATTTGGCCAGCACTTCTTCAAACAGGGTGCCGACTGTGCCGCAATAGGGGCATTCAAAGTCACTGAAGGCGACAACGACCACCGGGGCATTTTCCGGGCCGAGAAACGGGTCTCCCTGGGTGTTTAACGGTACGGAAAAATCCAGGGTGAGGGTCTGGACGGTTTTGCTTTTGTTGCTGGTCAAATAGATCCTGTCGGGAATGTTGGCCGCTTGCAGACCGGAGGAAGCGATGCGGTCCATGGTCGGGTCAACGGGTATGGTCTCTTCCAGAATGCCCTTGTCGGAATAAACAAGAAGCTTGCCGCCTTCGGCCAGGACAAAGGTCCATTTGCCGTCCAGCGAAGCGGCAACGTCAATAGGTGGTGTCGGAGTTTTCAGGGTGTTGCTCACATCCCAGTCAACTCCGGCCTGGCAGGGTGGTGTCACAATAAGGGTCGCCAAGATCACAGAAAAACAGCCGAAAAATCGTCGTGCTGTCAGCAGCATTGTGTACATCTCCTTTTTTGAAAATAAAGATACGCTAAATGGAAATACTGTCAGGGGGATACATTATATTGCCCGAAAAAATTACGCAAGGATCAGCAGAGGGGTAGCGGAGAAATTTTTAGTCTGCAATTTCAGTTAAAGGAGTTCCGCCAGGAGAATGGCCAGATGGCGAACTTCCGGTTGTGTCGGTTCACGGTCCAGACCCTGCCGTATATGGATGAGACAGCCTGAGCAGGTGGTGGTTATCAGGTCCGGCGCAGTTTGTTCCAATTGGTTGAGCAGGCGATTTCTGATTTTTCCCGCTATTTCCGGCTGAGCAAGATGAAACAACCCTCCCTGGCCGCAGCATTGCGGGCCGTCGGGGAGTTCGGCCAGGCGCAGGCCGGGGATGGCCCGGAGGATGTCCCGGGGCGGGCTGGTGGTTTGGGAGTGAAACCGCAGGTGACAGGGGTCGTGGTAGACAACGGTGCGCATCGCGGCTGAATCGGCAAAGCGGAAAGTCGGTTCAGCTTTCATGGCTTGGGCCACAAAGGTTGAAAATTCGACGAGCCGCACGGCAAAGCGCTCTGCTTTATCCCTCCACTCCGGGTCATCCTCGAAAAGCTGTGGATAGCGGCGTAACTGGCTGTAGCAGGATGCGCAGGAAGTCAGGATGGGCAGGGTGTTTTCTGAAAATGCCATGATGTTCTGTTTGGCAAGCCGCTGGGCCGTGGCAGTGTCTCCACCATTTTCCGCGGCGAGTCCGCAACAGCTGATCTGTTTTGGTATGAGCGGGACATCTCCTGTGAATGCGGCGGCTATTTGTTTTGTCGCCGTGATGATTTTCGTGTGCAGATGGGTGGCGTAACAACCGGGGAAAAAAGCCAGAACCGGCGCTGCGGATTCGTTCTCTGACATTTCCACCAGGGCAGGGTCAGCGGATATCCCTTCTCGTGGCAGGCCAAGGCGCAGACGCAGGCCGCTGTCGGCCGGCAATAGTTCCAGCAGGGGAAGTCCCAAGGTGGTGATGGTTGCCAGGAGGGTCGGGTTGCCCAAGGCTTTCTGGGTGATGGCCCTGAGCAAGACATGGTGGCCCGCTATTTTTTCCAACTGCTTTCTGGCATCAATAAAACGAGCGGGTGGGTCGAGTCCCCGTGAACAGGCAGAACGGCAGGCACCGCAGAGCAAACATTGTGAAAGAATCTCTGCAAAGGCGGTTGAGGCCCGGGCTGGGTCAAGGTGTTCCAGAAGGTGCAGTCTGCCCCGGGCCGAATGGGATTCCCGGCCCGTGGCCTGAAAAACCGGGCAGACCACGGTGCAGGCCCCGCATTTTGCGCACTGGCTTGGTTGTTCCGTCATGTCGCGGACCAGAGGGGGAATGCCATCACCGTTGCCACAGCAGATAGGCCTTGATAAACGGATCAAGATTGCCGTCCAAGGTGCTGTCCACGTTGCCCACCTCGAAATTGGTGCGGTGATCCTTGATCAACCGATACGGTTGCATCACATAGGAACGGATCTGGCTGCCCCAGGCGATTTCTTTTTTCTCGCCGGAGATTTCCTGGTGCTGTTCTTTTTGCGCGTCGCGTTCCTTCTCATACAGACGCGCCTTGAGCATTTTCATGGCAGTGTCTTTGTTACGGTGCTGGCTCCGTTCGTTCTGGCACTGGACCACGATGCCGGTGGGCAGATGGGTAATGCGGATGGCCGAACTGGTTTTGTTGACGTGCTGACCGCCGGCTCCGCTGGCCCGGTAGGTGTCGATGCGCAAATCTTTGTCGTTGATATCCACCTGGATGTCGTCGTCCAACTCCGGGAAGACGAACACCGAGGCAAAGGAGGTGTGTCGCCTCCCGCTGGCGTCGAAGGGGGAAATGCGTACCAGCCGGTGGATGCCCATCTCCGAACGCAATAATCCGTAGGCGTTATGACCGGTGACCATGATGGTTGCGCTTTTGACCCCGGCCTCGTCCCCGGGCTGCAGATCGAGCATCTCGGTGGGGAATTTCTTGGCCTCAGCCCAGCGCAGATACATGCGTAAAAGGATGCTCACCCAGTCCTGAGCTTCGGTGCCGCCCGCGCCGGCATGGATGGTGATCATGGCGTTGCTGGCATCGTGCTCGCCGGTGAACATGCACTCAAGTTCCACGGTCCCGACCCGATCAAGAAGCGCGTCCAGAGATTGGTTCACCTCCTTGAGGGTATCTTCGTCATCTTCGCTCATGCCGAGTTCAAGCAGGAGTTCCGCTTCGTCAAGCTCTGCTTGACATGTGTCCCATTCTTCAACAATATTCTGGGCAGCGCCTTGTTCTCGCTGCACCTTTTGGGCGTTTTCCTGGTTGTCCCAGAAACCCGGGGCCAGGGTGAGCTGTTCCAATTCCTGCAATCGTTCTCTCTTGTGATCTACCTCAAAGATGCTCCTTCAGGGAGATGAGGCGCCCCTTGAGATCCTGGATTTTCTGTTTGAGTTCCGCAGACATGGTGTTCTCCTGAAAAAAAAGGTTAAAGGTGAAAGGTGAAAAGCTAAAGGTTGAAAAATCAAACCTTGCGCTTTTAACCTTTAGCCTTGCGCCTGCTTACTCCTGCGCCCGCCAAGGTCAGGAGTAAGCAAAGCCACGGAAAAAGATACCCCCAGCGGACAAAGAAGGTCAAGCCGTTAAGCAGGGCAACCGGTTGACTCCGGGCGTATTCGGCAAACAGAGGAGATGTGCCCTGCATCCGGCCGATGGGGTCGATGAAGGTGCTGATTCCGGTGTTGGCTGCACGCACCAGGGCTTTTCGAGTCTCAACCGCCCGGAATACCGCCATGGCTAGGTGCTGCCTAGGCGCGCTTGAATTTCCAAACCAGGCGTCGTTGGTAAGAGTAACCAGCAGATTCGCTCCTGCCTGTGCCTGCTGGCGGGATATTTCCGGGAAAATGCTTTCAAAGCAGATCAGTACCCCGATTCGGCTGTTTCGGCAAGACAGGGGTGTGTTCGATTGGCCGGGAGTAAAGGCGCCCAATGTTTCCACTAGCGGCGAAGCAAACCCCAAGAGACGGCGGAAAGGAATATATTCGCCAAATGGCACAAGGTGCTGCTTGTCGTAGCGGCCGGTGACCTGTCCGTCCGGAGAAAGAATGAAGGCGCTGTTGGCATAGGAAAGAGGAGATTCGTCCGAGATTTTTTCCCGGTGGGGAGCGCCGGTGAGAAGAAACGCTTGGTACGGCCTGGTAAGTTCACTGTGCAGCCGAAGGAACAGCGGGTGTTCGTATGGATAAAACGGCAGGGCTGTTTCCGGCCAGACAATGAGCTCCGGTTTTTGGACGGTGAAAAGCTCTTGGCTCAACCGGAGGTAGGTGTCAATGGTTTCGCGCTGAAAAGCGGGCTGCCATTTTTGATCCTGAGGAATATTGCCCTGAACCGCAGCCACTTCCATGTGTTCTGCCTGAGTAATCGCAGCCGGCAGGGTGTGCAGTTTCCAGAAATTATAGGTCGAGGCCATGAGCATCAGGATGGCCACGCCGGAAATGATCGCAGGAGAATAGGTCTTCTTGCGCCGGAAGAGCGAGGCCCCAAGAGTGAAGATCAGTCCGTTGGTCAGCACCAGGATAAAGGTGAGGCCATGGTGGCCCGCCAGATCGGCTATCTGGATGAACCAAGGCAGGTCGTACTGGGTGTATGCCAGATCCATCCAGGGAAACCCGGTGAATAGCAGGCCACGGATCAGGTCGAGCGCCACCCAGCATGCCGGGGCAAAAACGAGCACAGGAAAACGCGGTCCTGTTTTTGCGCAGAGATAGGCAAAAGCGGCCAGGTAACAACTCATATACAGGGAAAGAAAGAACAGGGCCAGCACTGCAATGGGCAGAGGCACCTGGCCATAGGTGGCCAGGACAATGACAATCCAATAGAGCAGGGGCAGGTAATAGGCAATTCCGCAGATGAGGCCGAGAAGAGCGGCCCTACGGGGAGGCTGGTTTTCAATCCCCCAGAGGAGGGGGACAAGCGCCAGCCAGGCAAGCTGAGGCAGGGCAAGGGCTCCCGGAGAGGCGGAAAATAACAGGGCACTGGTCAGCAATGCCAGCAGGCATGCCCTGCCGAAAGGAATTGTGCTTCCGGTGTGTGGGGACAGGCGGGGCATCAGTCGAGTTTGTTCTGTATTTTTACGGTGTGGATGCGGCGCCGATCGGCGGAGACCACTTCAAAGACCAGGGAGTTGATGAGCATGGTGGAGCCCACCGGCGGTACCCGGTCCAACTGGTGGATGATCAGACCGCCCACCGATTCGTAGGGGCCTTCCGGCAGGGAAATGCCAAAGAAATCCTCCACCTCCTCGAGGTTGACCTTGGCATCGGTGAGAAGCATGTCCTTGTTCACCACCTTCCAGCGTTTTTCCGCTTTGTCGTATTCGTCGCGGATTTCGCCGACGATTTCTTCCAGCACGTCTTCCAGTGTCACCAGTCCGCGCACACTGCCGAATTCATCGGTGACAATGGCAAGGTGACCTTTCTGGCTCTGGAAATCCTTGAGCAGGTTGACGATCTTGCGGGTGTCGAGCACGAAAAAAGCCGGTTTGACCAGTTCCGAGGCCGCAGGCATGGTGGCGGCGTTGAGGCAGAAAGGCAGGAGATCCTTGGCATGGAGGATGCCGATGATATTGTCCGGGGAATCCTCATATATGGGAATTCGAGTATACCCTTCGTCGGTGATCAGCTGGATAAGCTCAGCCGCCGATACCTTTGCCTCGGCGCTGACCATATCGCTTCGGGGAGTCATGATCTCGCGAACCAGAGTGTCTCTGAACTCCAGAATGGAGCTGATCATTTCCCCTTCTTCGCGGGTGATCAATCCCTGTTCTTCGCCGTCATCGAGAAGGCCCTGTATTTCCTGCTCAATGTCTTCAGTTGTGTCGGGGGCGCGGTTGATGCCGAAAAAGTTAAGAATACGTTTAAAAGGTGAGTCGCCGGTGTCCGGAGCGGATGTGTCCATGTGGGGGTAAGAGTCCTATGGGTAAGACAACGGGACCTGGCGCACCATCGAGGGTGAACCCGGCGGTGTCGCACGGTGGGGAAAAGGTTTAGAGCCGTCACAGCTCATTATTCTTGTTGGCAAGGGCCAGATTCTTATTATCAACGGTTTGTGAAATCGGTTGTAATGCGCACTGGCTAAAGGAAATAGCCGAGGGTGTCAAGAAAAAAAATTGACGTTTATCTTTAAAATCGGTATAAGGGCCACACTTTGACCATGGAAAGCAGGCATTCCATGGCGAGAATTTCAAAAACAGGTTCACTATACCATAGAACACTATGCTGTTTCAACAGATTGCGCTTCACGAAGATGGAGGGCTTTTTCTCCCGGGGGAACTGAGGCGGTCGCAACGAGGCCTAGCTGCCTTGCCGATGCTTTACTTGCGTTATGAGACCATCGGAATTCACTCTTTTCATTTGCCGCAAAAATTAGTAAAAACTAAAAAATGGAAATAACGGAAACGGCGGAATGATCGTTCTCTTTTTTTCCTTTTTGTTTTATGGGGAAAAGGTGAACGGTGCAGCCTGCCCCGCAACCGATATCGAGGATTCGCTTGAAAGACAAGGTTTTGATTGCAAATCGGGGCGAGATAGCTCTGCGGATCATGGAGGCCTGTAAAGACCTGGGCCTTGATTATACCGTGATCTACACGGCGGCGGATGAGGAATCCGAACATGTGCGCCGCAACCTGGACAGCCAGAGCAATGTTCGTCGGGCTTGGCGCGTATCGGCCTATACCGATCCCAATGATATTCTTTCCGTGGCGGATCATACCAAATGTACCGCCATCCATCCGGGCTATGGATTTTTTTCCGAGGACTTTCGTTTTGCCCGGCGTGTCACGATCCGCAACCGTCCCTTGACCTTTATCGGTCCGAAATGGGAAGTGGTCAAGGATCTCGGCGACAAGATCAACACCAAGCGGGTTGCCAACAAGCTGGGAATTCCGACTATTCCCGGCACCGACGGGCCCCTCTATAATGAGATGGAGGCCGAAGACATTGCCCTCCATCTCCTCGAGACCCAGGTTGATCAGAAGATCAAGAACCCTTCCATTCTGGTCAAGGCCGCTGCCGACGGCGGCGGCATGGGCATCGAAGAAGTCTATCAGATCGAGCATTTCCGGCGCATCTACCGCCAGGTTCAGAATTATGCCAAGCGTCAGTTCGGCGATGGCGGGGTCCTTATCGAACAGCGGATCCGCGACTTCAATCACCTTGAGGTGCAGCTGGTCTGCAGTCGGCATGGTGAGCGGGTTCATTTCGGCACCCGGAACTGCACCATTCAGAGCACCGGCCGTCAGAAAAGGCTCGAGGCCGCGCCCGGATTCGATAATTCCTGTTTTACCTACGATTTTGACGGACAGGAGGTGCTGGACAAGGTCGTCGAATATTCGCTCAAGCTCGCCGCCCATGTCCGCTACGATAATGTCGGTACCTGGGAGTGGATCGTCACCCGCGACGGCCAGCCTTATCTCCTTGAGGTCAATACCAGAATTCAGGTGGAGAACGACGTCTCCGCCCGGGTCAGCTACATCAACAACAAGCATCCCAATCTTCTTCGGGAGCAGATCAGGCTGGCTTTGGGTGACAAGATGGGATACAGCCAGAAAGATATCGTTTCTCGCGGAGCAAGTATCGAATTCCGGATTGTTGCGGAAGACACCGCCCGCGGTTTTGCTCCCTGGATCGGGACGATCTCCCGGTTCTCCTATCCGCAGTACGACTGGTCAGCGGTTTACAGTCATGTGCCCACCGATCGTTCCTACGCGATTCCCAGCGAGTATGACCCGAACCTGGCTCTGGCTCTGGTCTGGGGCGACACCGTGGATGAAGCTAAGGAAAGGGGGAAGAAGTTTTTGGCGGAAGTGGCCATCGAAGGCAGCAACGCTGCGGGTGGTCAGATTATGACCAACCTCCCCTATCTCCAGGAAAACATAGCCAGACTGCTCACCTTTTAATGAGCCGGCAGTGTAAACGGCGCAGGTAATTACTTTATGGAAGATTTACGAAAGCGGCTGCTCAAGTTAGAAGAACGCACCAGCTATCTGAGTCAGATCAAGGATGGCGTTGAGTGGGCGAATCTCTCCGGGTTGCGCGAAAAATATGTCGCCTTGCGTGACAAGTTTTATGAGTATACGGAAGATCAACTGTCCGAAGAAATCGCGGCGGTTGAAGAGTCCGTGTCCTTTCTGGAAGCCCGTTGCGAAGAGACCTTGAGCTCCATGGATCGGGTGCGCATTGTCCGCAATCCGCACAGGTTCTCCTTAAAAGACATCCTTGAGAATGTCTATGAGGATTACACCGAACTTGGCGGAGCCGAGGAGGTCAGCATTGATCCTTCCATGGTTGCGGCCAGGGCAAGTATCATGCGCCGGGTGAAAAACAAGTCGGTCATGCAGCAGGTCATGGTCATCGGCCATGAGAAGGGCCATGGCGAGGAGTACCGCAACGGCGGCTGCTCCAAGCCCTGGGGCAACGAAAAGGCCCTCCGTTACATGCGGGTGGCTGAGACCGAAGGCATTCCCATCCATTTCTATATCTTCACCCCCGGGTCTTTTCCGGTGGAGGATTATCCCGGCGCGGGCCAGCAGATTGCGAGAAATCTGTATGCCATGGCCAAACTGCGGGTGCCGATGATTTCCGTTACCTCGGAAGGCGGCTCCGGAGGAGCCGAGGCCGTTGGCATGGCCGATGTCCGGCTGATGTTTTCCCATGGGTACTACTCGGTTATTTCCCCGGAAGGTGCGGCAGCCATCGAGGGCAAAATCCGCGAAGGCGAGAAGATGCCCAAGGAGTTGGTGGAGGCATGCGCCGAGCGTTTGCACATCACGGCGGAGGAAAATCTCAAGCTCGGGACCATCGACCGGATTGTCTACGAACCGCCTCTGGGCGCCAAACGGGATGATTTTGGATTTTTTAGGGAGCTGAAGTGCGAGATCATCCGAGCCACCGACGAGGTTGTGCTGAAAACCAAGAGTCTCAGGGCTTTCCGCGCCTATGAATTGAAGATGAAAAAGGCGGAGGAGCGGGTCTTTGAAGAACCGCACATCGAAATTTCCTGGGATCTTAACGAGGACGAAGTCAAGCGTCTGCTCAGTTTACGCTCGAAAAAATACCGGGCCATGTCCTTTAAGGGATATTCCGAAGATAACTCGGCCTGCTCCGCTTTTTGCCGGAAGGCAAGAAAGAGTGTTGCCAAACTGTACTACAGCTTCCGTTATGACCTGCTGAAGAGCCAGCATAAACAGGTGAAAAAAGTTTTCCAGGATGTCTCCGGCGAGGGTTCCGTGCTGCTCAAGCAGGTTTCCTCCCCCTTTAGCGCGGCGTATGATTTTATCTCGCGAAAACCCGGCTCACGGCCTGGGAAACCACCGGTGGTCGCCAGCGGCAGCGGGGAAGACCCCATCGAGTTCGGGGATGTCTATACCAGCCCGTTGGCCACCGAGGATCGCACCGTGACCTGCCCCAATTCCGAGAAGCAGGGGTGCAAGGATCTTTGGGTTCCTGATCTGTATGGTGAATTCGGCGGGGTGTGCGAAAATTGCGGACACCATTTTCCTTTGGAATATCAGTGGTATCTCAAGCATCTTTTTGATCCTGATTCCATCCGGGAATTCAATGCTGGGGTCTGTTCCGGTAATCCGTTGGCCTATCCGGGCTTTGAAAAGAAGTTGCAGGCCGCCATTGCCAAAACCGGTCGTCGCAGCGGCATCATTACCTTTGATGCCAGAGTTATGGGTGTTGATCTGGTTGTCGCCATGCTGTACAGCGATTTCAGAAATGGCACCGTCGGTTCCGCCGAGGGCGAAAAATTTGTGCGGGCCTGTGAAGCTGCCAAGCTGAAACGGCGACCGCTTCTTGCCTATGTGCATACCACCGGCGGCATCCGCATCCACGAGGGGACTCTGGGTGTGGCGCAGATGCCCAAGTGCACCATGGCGGTGCGTGAGTATATCGATTCCGGCGGCCTGTATATTGTGGTGTACGACAATAATTCTTACGCCGGCCCGGTAGCGAGCTTTCTCGGTTGTTCGCCGTATCAGTTTGCCATTCGCTCCAGTCGAGTCGGTTTTGCAGGACCCCGGGTTATCCGCGACACCACAGGAGAGGATATCCCCCCCGATTATCACAACGCTCGCAAGGCGTTGCAGCGTGGACATATCCAAGGCATCTGGGATCGCCGGGAATTTCGGCGGAATCTCCATAAGTCCCTGCTGACCATGGGCGGTGGTAATCTGTATTACAGGTGATTAACAGCTAACAGCTAACAGCTAATTCACAACGGTTTGCGATGAATCACGAAATAGATTTCGATGCAATAATTGGCAAGTATCGTTCCGATCCTTTTGAGTATATGGACGTGTGTACAGTCCATACCGGACAGGTTCGGTTCCGGGTAAAGGAAGATTCTCCGGTGGAAGGACCGTCCGGCGAGTGGCACCATGTCCGGGGCACCCTCCTCTATGAACTGCTGCGGGAAGGGAACCAGAAGAAGATTTTTTCTTTGGGCAACGGGGTGGTTTCTTTTATCCGTGAAGACCTGGAAGGCCAGTTTGTCGAGGCGGGGGAAAAGATACTCACCATCCGGCATCCGTTGAAGAAGCGTGAAATCATTGAGAATATTCTTCGGCAGGTATTGGAGCCTTTTAATGCGCCTGAGCGGGCCAAGTATTTCTTTTCCCTCGACCTGCAGGCCAAGATCGACAAGCACGGTCAGCGGGCGGTTTCCATCAAGCCCGGTGACGAAATACTGACCATGTCCTTGATGAAGCGCGACACGCCGGTGTATTATGCCGGAGAACCGGGAATTATCCACTCCGTGTATTTTCAGCCGGGTGGCAGCGTATCACAGGGCGAGCCACTTCTGGGCATCTGTTCCCAGGAGAAGTTGCCCATGATTCAGAAGATTATCACCCGCGTCAAGGCTGAATGGGAATAGTAACCGTTCAATAGCACCACATCTGCTTTGTCATCAACCAGTCCGCATACCGTATGTATGGCGGACTGGTCTCTTTCGCGCATCTGTAGCACTATTAAACGGTTACTATTTTCAGGGCTTTCAAAAAAAATGGGGGCTTTTGGGTGAGCGATTATATGTGGATGTCACAGCTGACATCCCACTTTACCAGTCAGGGCTGTCGATAATGAACGAGCTTCTTTCTTTTCAATCCGTTCGGCAACTCATCTCTGACGAGGAGATTCCCGCCCGTCTGCTCCACTATCCGGAGGAGGTTGTCCAAGCCGTATATCGGTATGGCGCTCCGGTGGGCAGCATCATTCATCATTTCCCTCAGGCCGAAAGGCTTATGCCCTTTGCCCGTCAGCGGATCAACGAATATGAAGCCCGGGGGCAGTCCTGTCCCAGCGGCATGGTTTTTCTCGCCGATGAACTCACTGGTGGTCGCGGTCGGTTTCAGCGTTCCTGGCATGCTCCGTCCGGCGGTTTGTGGATGACTCTGGTCATGGCCAATACCCTGTTGCCGGAAAGCATGCGCCTTTATCCCCTTGCTGCCGGCATGGCCTGCTGTGAAGCAATTCGAAGTTACGGTATTGATGCGCATCTCAAGTGGGTCAATGATGTGCATGCGGCAGGGAGAAAGATCTGCGGGGTGCTCTGTGAATCGTTTACCAGCGCAGAGTTTGGTGAGGAGTATGTGCTGATCGGAGTGGGCATCAATATCAACAACCTGGCTTTCCCGACCGAACTGGGCACGACAGCAATATCCATGAAGGAAATCCTCGGGTGCGACACAGAACTGGCCGATTTTGCCACACGTCTGTTGGCCAAGTTTTCCTGGAGTTTCGGTCTGCTTTGCCATGATGAAGCATCACGTCTGGCTGCCGACGATGGTTCCGGTGCGGATCTCCCCGAAAGTCTCCTACTTGCCGCCTGGCGAGAAATGAGCGACACCGTTGGCCGCCAGGTATGGTTCGGCTTTGATGTCCAGCAGCAGCCCCAGTATCGCGCGGAAGTGCTGGGCCTTTCTTCGGACGGGGGAATCATTCTCCGCCACCTTGAAAGCGGGGCCGAGATTGTCGAACATTCCGGAGAATTGTTGTATATTGACTGATGGCATCTCTATCCACCCCAGTCTCCGTCATCATCCCCACCTATAACCGGGCTGTTTTTCTGGCCCGGGCCATTGATTCGGTTCTTTCCCAAAGCTACCCCGACTTCGAACTCATCGTGGTGGACGACGGTTCCACCGACGAGACCCAGGCTTTGCTTGCCTCATACGGCGAGAACCTTAAAGTCCTGCGCCAGGAAAATCGTGGCCCTGCCGCGGCACGGAATGCCGGAATCAGGGCAGCCCGCCACCCCCTCCTTGCCTTTCTTGATTCCGACGACCAGTTCGCTCCAAACAAGCTGGTTCAACAGGCCGCCGCCATGGAGGCGCAGCCGGATCTGCTTATTTCGCACACCCAGGAAACCTGGTTTCGCAACGGCTGCCATCTCAACCAGAAAAAGCGTCATGCCAAGGAAGGCGGCAATATTTTTGCCCGCAGTCTGGAACTCTGTGTGGTGGGCATGTCAACAGTCATGGCCCGGCAGGAACTGTTCGACCGGATCGGTCTGTTCGACGAAAGCTTTCCCTGCTGCGAGGATTACGAACTTTGGCTCAGGGCAAGCATTCTTCACCCCTTTCTTCTTGTGGACATGCCGCTTACCATCAAGCACGGCGGCAGACCGGATCAAGTCTCGGTGCAGTTCAGGGTCGGCATGGACCGCTTCCGTATCCGGGCACTGGAAAAACTTCTTGTCGATGTTTCGCTCACCCCTGATCACTTACGCCTTGCCCGCGAGGAACTGGTTCGCAAGGCCGGTATTTACGGCAACGGCTGTCTCAAGCATGGCCAGAATGAAGAAGGAAAACGCTGCCTGGCGCTTGTCTCCCAATATTCCTATACATCAGTGTAAACATCTCAAATTCCTTCCATTAAGGGCAGATGATTTCGCTGCCATTCCGCAGAATCACGAGATGAAATTATCTCATCCATCAGAGCATCTTCTTGTCCAGCTCATTGTTTTTTTGATTTTTTTTTAATATTGCCAATGTTCAGGTTTTATGCCTATCATTTAATGTGGCTCTTTTTGCGGTATGGACCAAGACATCAAGAGGTGGGGCATGTGGTGGAATGATTTGAAGATCGGGAAAAAAATGATGCTCGGTTCCGGCAGTATTCTTTTTCTGCTTGGAGTTGTTGGCGTTCTGGCTTTTTGGGGCCTGGGCAGTGTTGTGCGGGACGGGATCGAGGTGGCCAACGGAAATGCCTTGCGCGGGGAGTTGTTGCAACGGGAAGTTGATCATTTGAATTGGGCCAAGAAAGTCTCTGCCTATATATACGATGGCAGTATTACCGATTTAGATGTGGAATTGGATCATACCAAGTGCGGATTTGGTAAATGGTATTATGGCGACGGACGCAAAGAGGCCGAGGTGATGTTGCCGCTTCTTCGTGAACCCTTGGCAGAAATTGCCGAACCCCACCAGAAACTCCACGGATCAGCAATGAAAATCAAGGAGACATTTCGTAAAAAAGAGAACCAGGACGGGCGGCAACAGGCGGATCGTATCTATAGCACCGAAACACAGTCAAACTTGACCAAGGTGCAGTCTCTGTTGAACAAATTGACCGGATTGGCCAAGGAGAACATTCTTTCCGAGAATCAGATGATTCAAAACGCCAAGACAACCAGGATTGCCATCGTGATTATAGGACTTGTGGCTATCTTTCTTGGCGTAACGGTCTCCCTGTTTTCAGCAAAATCCATAACCAGTCCCATTGATTCGGTGGTGGCGGTGAACAATCGGCTTGCGCTTGGAGATGTGGATGTAGCGATGGATATCAACCGGAAGGACGAAGTGGGATTGATGCTCACATCCATGAATGTCATGGTTGAAAACCTTAAAGAGACGGCCGGGCTTGCGGAACAGATATCCCTTGGCGATCTGGATGTTCAGGTAAAAATTCTTTCCGATAAGGATGTTTTGGGGAGATCTCTGGACGCCATGGTCAAAAAGCTGCAGGAAACAGCCCGGTTGGCCGAAAAAATTGCCCTTGGCGACCTGGATGTGCAGGTGAAAATTGTATCGGACAAGGATGTGCTGGGTAAATCACTGGCCAGCATGGTGGATAATCTCAAAAAGACCGCAGCACATGCCGAGCAAATCGCCGATGGCGACCTGCGGGTGGATGTGGCTCTCCTTTCCGATAGAGATAGTCTTGGCAAATCCTTGTCTGCCATGATTGCCAGACTGCGTCAGGTGATCGGCGATGTGCGGCTTGCCGCTGAGCAGGTAACGGCGGGCAGCCAGGAATTGAGCAGCAGTTCGGAGCAGGTTTCCCAGGGTGCCAGTGAGCAGGCTGCTTCGACTGAGGAAATATCTTCGTCCATGGAGGAATTGGCCAGTACTGTGGCCCAGACCGCCGAGCACGCCAGACAGACGGCGGCTATTTCAACCAAAGCCGCCGCAGACGCACTTGCCGGGGGCAACGCGGTTGCGGAAACCGTGGCAGCCATGCAACTTATTGCGACAAAAATCGAACTTATTGAGGAAATCGCTCGCCAAACGAATCTTCTCGCCTTGAATGCCGCCATTGAGGCGGCAAGGGCCGGGGAGCATGGCAAAGGCTTTGCCGTGGTGGCCGCAGAGGTAAGAAAACTGGCGGAGCGCAGCCAGTTCTCCGCTCAGGAGATCAAGGGGGTTGCTTCGGCCAGTGTAAAAACCGCAGCCAATGCCGGAAAACTCATTGAGGAGATTGTGCCGCAGATTCAAAAAACCGCGGAACTGGTCCATGAGATTGACGCGGCCAGCAACGAGCAGGCTCGCGGCATTGACGAGAATGCCAGGGCTATTCAGCAGTTTGATCAGGTTATCCAGGCCAACAGTGCCGCTGCCGAGGAAATGGCCTCAACCAGCGAAGAATTGACTGCCCAGGCGTCGCAACTGCAGGAAACCATAGCGTTTTTCATGGTGGAAACAGCAGGGAGTATTCGTCCTCAGGGACGACCTCTGTCTCTGCCTGTGTCCTCCTCCAAAACTTCGAAAAAAAAAGCATCGGGTGCGGATAAAGGTGTAAAGCTTGCCCTGCAGTCAACCATAGAAGATGACTTTGAACGTTATTAATGCCTGATGCATAGTATGTGCTGCAAAAAAACGCCCTTGATTCGAGGGCGTTTTTCGTGATGCTTCAGGGCTTTAACGGATATTTATTCTTTGACGCGGTTTGTTTCTCATGCGTATAATTGTTCAATGTGGGTAGTTTTACCGGGATTGATCGAGGGAGCCGGACAAACAAGGAGCGGAAGATGCAGAAAGACAGATTCAAAAATATGGGGATTGCGTCAAAGTTAAATCTGGCCATTGTGGCTGCCGTTTTGTTGCTTATGCTCGGTATGACCGTGGCGATCAATGCAGCAGTGCGTGGCGCTATGAGCGAACAGGGAGATTTTTATGTGAATACCCTGAAACAACAGCAGAAAAACGAAGAAGCATTGTTGCGCCAGGATCTAGTTTTGAAGGGGAAGTCTTTTGCCGAAATGCTGGCCAGGGTTGGGCAGGATCTTCTTCTAAACTACGAGTATGCTTTTTTGGAGAAGATTGTCCAAAGCGCGGCCAATGACCCTGATGTCGCCTTTGTCGTGTTCAATGACAAGGACGGAAAGGGTGTTACCACATCAAGCGTCAAGCCGGAAAATTTTCCTGCGCAAAATATTGTGGAAAAGGAAATTCTGGTCGGGGACCAGAAAGTCGGTTCTGTGATCATTGGGTTGGATTTTGCTGCTGTTGAAAAGAATATCCAAAAAACCTTAGCAGACGGTAATGTAGTGATCGCCGCAGCCCAGCAGAGACAAAAAGAGGTTTTGCTGCGGATTGCCATGAGTATTGCCGGGTTTGCCGCTGTAGTAGTTTTGCTTATAGGCGGCATTGTTTATGTCACTATTCGTCATATGATTAAGCCGCTTGTTGAGGCCGTGGCCCAAGTACGGTTGGTTGCTCAAGGGGATCTGGACGTGGAAATCGTCAGTAAGAGCGGGGATGAGATCGGGCAGATGCTTGAGGCCATGCACGGTATGGTCGGAAATCTCAGGGAGACAGCGGAAATGGCCAAAAAGGTTGCTGGCGGAGATCTTGATGTCAGTGTCCGGTTGCTTTCCGATCGCGACAGTTTCGGGATATCCCTTTCCGCTATGGTGGAGAAGATCAAAAGTATTATCCGCGATGTTCGTCAGGCGGCGGATCAGGTTGCCAGCGGAAGCCAACAATTGAGCAGCAGCTCTCAGGAGGTTTCCCAGGGAGCCAGTCAGCAGGCCGCGGTTATCGAACAGATTTCTAGCGCCATGGAGGAGCTTACCAGCACGGTGGCCCAGAGCGCCGACAGTGCCCGCCAGACCACCCACATCGCCACCAAAGCTGCGGCAGATGCTGAGGAAGGTGGCAGAGCCATGCAGGACACGGTGCTGGCCATGAAGCATATCGCCGAGAAAATCGAGGTCATTGAGGAAATTGCACGCCAGACCAACATGTTGGCCCTGAATGCGGCCATCGAAGCAGCCAGAGCCGGGGAGCACGGTAAGGGGTTTGCCGTGGTTGCCTCCGAAGTGCGTAAGCTTGCCGAGCGGAGCAAGGTTTCGGCACAGGATATTCGTGAGGTGGCAATATCCAGCGTCGACACCGCTGCCAGTGCCGGAGCGCTGATTGAGGCGATGGTTCCACAAATAAAGAAAACCGCTGATCTTGTGCAGGAAATCGATGCGGCAAGCACGGAGCAGGCGCGGGGTATTGCTGAAAATGCCAAGGCTATCGAGCAGTTTGATCAAGTGGTTCAGTCCAACAGTTCCGTGGCCGAGCAGATGTCTGCGACCAGCGAGGAATTGAACGCCCAGGCCAGTCATCTTTTGGAGATCATGAATTTTTTCCGGACCGGAGCCGAAGAAAAAGACCGAGGCGGGGTAGCAATTGCCGATGGCGGTTCCGGGAAGGCTGCCGGTCGGCAACTCCCCCTGCGCAAGGATGACAGTGCGAAACGCGGCAAGGCGGATGGAATTCGCCTTGCCCTGGAGGATCGGACAGATGGAGATTTTCAACGTTATTAATCACATCCCTGCGTACCGCAAAATATTAAGCATGATGTGGGCCATGAGAGCCTTGTAATGCGAATCAGCGTGAAAATGAGGAGGAAACATGAGACTGGTTGACTTGAAGATTTCAAAGAAGATCCTTGGTGGAATCGGCGTCATCAGTTGTATTTTTCTCCTGGCGATCGGCTACCAGTTTTTTACTTCTCTCGTTCTTGCGGAAATGCAGGATGAAGGAGCCCGGCGGGCTGATGAGGCTTTGGAGGTCGGGCAGATCATGGAGAGAATGGTCGGCACCTATGCGGTGATGGCTGATGCCGT
This sequence comes from Pseudomonadota bacterium, assembly GCA_018829945.1. Lineage (GTDB taxonomy): Bacteria > Desulfobacterota > Desulfobulbia > Desulfobulbales > Desulfurivibrionaceae > Thiovibrio. Next base: position 17,730 of record JAHJTI010000194.1, read on the forward strand.
GATCAACAGAAATCTTGTCGAGAGTAAAAAGGATTTTGCCAAGGCCAAAGCCCAGGCGGAAAAGGATATTGTCAGGGTGAAAGAATTGGTGGATACGGATCAGGAAATTGTCTGGGCCGGAGAGATGGCCGAGCATTATGCCGACTATATCAACACCTTTGAACAAGAACAGTTGCCCTTACTGGAAAACCCTGCTTCCAATAACGTAGCAGCGATCCGGGAGGTGGATGGAAAGATCGACCAACTGCGGCAGCAAACCAGTGAATCACTCTCCAGGATAGTTTTGGCTTTGGGCGAGGAGATGACTGAGGCGGACAAGAAATTTGACGATGCCCGTGGCCGCGCCACTTTCATTTCCGGGGCGCTTTCATTGGTGGGCATCGTACTTGCCGTGATCATCGCCCTGTTTACCAGCGGTAGTATCACTAAACCCATGGATGAGGCGGGTGTCGCTCTTGACAGGATATCCACAGGCGATATTTCCGTAGATATTACAGTAGACCGGAAGGACGAAATCGGGGCCATGCTTGCAGCCATGCAGAGGGTTGCGGAGAATTTCAAGGATGTTTCGCGGATGGCTGAGCGTATTGCCTTGGGCGATTTGGATGTGCAGGCCCGAATTCTCTCGGAAAAAGACTTGTTGGGGAAGGCACTGGCCAGGATGGTGGAGAACCTCAAGCATACGGCAGCCCAAGCGGAGCAGATTGCTGAAGGCGACCTGTGGGTGGAGGTGAATCTTCTGTCCGACAAAGACAGCCTTGGCAAGTCGCTTTCCGCCATGATAGCGAAATTGCGGCAGGTGATCGGCGACGTGCGGATTGCCGCCGATCAAGTGGCTTCCGGCAGCCAGGAGTTGAGTAGCAGCTCTCAGCAGGTTTCGCAGGGCGCCAGCGAGCAGGCCGCTTCGGTGGAGGAGATTTCCTCGTCGATGGAGGAACTGGCCAGCACTGTGGCCCAAACTGCTGACCATGCCCGACAGACAGCGGCGATTTCCACCAAGGCTGCCGCCGATGCTGTGAATGGGGGGAAAGCGGTCGAGGAAACTGTAACTGCCATGCAGCTTATCGCCAAGAAGATTGAACTTATTGAGGAAATAGCCCGACAGACCAATCTTTTGGCCTTGAATGCCGCCATTGAGGCAGCCCGGGCCGGCGAACACGGCAAGGGTTTTGCCGTGGTGGCCACGGAGGTGCGCAAGCTGGCTGAACGCAGTCAGGTTTCCGCCCAGGAAATCAAAGGTGTTGCAGGCGCCAGTGTGGAAACCGCCTCCAATGCCGGCAGGCTGATTAACGAAATTGTTCCGCAGATACAGAAAACAGCAGAGTTGGTGCATGAAATCGATGCTGCCTCCAATGAGCAGGCCCGAGGTATTGATGAAAACGCCCGAGCCATACAGCAGTTTGATCAGGTGATTCAGTCCAATAGCGCTGCTGCTGAGGAGATGGCTTCCACGAGCGAGGAGTTGACCGCTCAAGCGGGACAGATGCAGGAAACCATCGCTTTTTTCAAGACGGATGATGCCGGAGAAAGAGTTCTGCCGCGTCTGCCGGGGCGTTCCCTGTCGGGAGCAAAAGGAAAAAAAGATCCTGCTTTTTCTTCGGCTATGGGGGTTAAGCTTGCTCTCACGTCGGGGATGGAACAGGATTTCGAGCGATATTGAGGGGGCTGAAATTAAGGTTGATGGAGGAAGAATGAAGAAAAACATTAGAAATAAGATGTTGTTGGCTTTTGGCGGGGTCTGTGTGGCCCTTGTGCTTCAATTTTCCCTTAGTTTTTATCTTCAGGGCAAAGTGGTTCGTGCGGTGACGTATGCCCGCGATGTAGGCTATGGGGGGAACGAATTGGCCATGTCCCTTAAATATGATCTCGCTGAAGTGGCGGGTTGGGTTTCAGATATTTCTGCGACCAGAGGGCTCAACGGCCTGGATGACGGTCTTAAAAAAGCGGAACATTCGGCGAATCTTTTTCGTAAGCATATCCAGGAATTGATAGCGCTGCATCCTGATGATAAAAAGCGGCTGGAAGAGGTGGAACTGGCCTTTAATAAATATTATGAAAAAAACGTATGGATGGCAGGGCAATATATCAAAGGCGGTCCTGAACTTGGCAATAAATCCATGGCAGAAGTGGATGCCTATGCCGAAGAAATCCATAAACTTATCAGTGAGATTGAGGAGGAAATGGAGGTTGAGGCTGCAAGTGCAATTCAGCGCGCCATGGATGCCATTCAACTGAATAATGTTCTCGGAGGGGTTGTTTCTCTTTCTGTCATTCTCTTTACCCTTATTTTAGCCTGGGTATTTTCCGGAAAGATCGCTTCTGCCCTCGGGAAGATGGTCGGCGTTGCCAGGCGGATAGCAGACGGTGATCTGGCTCACACCAAGATGGAGGCGAATAAGGAGGATGAGATCGGCCAGCTTGCCGAGGCCTTGAATGCGATGGTAATACGACTCCGGGAAATCATTCAGGATGTGCGTATGGCTGCGGATCAGGTTGCCGCTGGGAGCCATGAATTGAGCAGCAGTTCCCAGGAGGTTTCCCAAGGCGCCAGTGAGCAGGCCGCCTCGGTGGAAGAGATTTCCAGTGCCATGGAAGAGCTTGCCAGCACTGTGGCCCAGAGCGCCGACAACGCCCGGCAGACCACGGCCATTGCCAGCAAGGCTTCGAAAGACGCGGTGGAAGGCGGGAAGGCCATGACGGAGACCGTGGACGCCATGCAGCACATCGCCGAAAAGATAGAAGTGATAGAAGAGATTGCGCGGCAGACCAATTTATTGGCGCTCAATGCCGCTATCGAAGCGGCCCGGGCTGGAGAGCACGGCAAGGGGTTTGCCGTGGTTGCCTCCGAGGTGAGAAAGCTTGCCGAACGCAGTCAGGTTTCGGCACAGGAGATCAAAGGTGTCGCCAGTTCCAGTGTGGCCACGGCGACCAATGCCGGAAAACTCGTCAACGAGATTGTTCCCCAGATCCAGAAAACCGCCGAGTTGGTGCAGGAAATCGATGCTGCCAGCAACGAGCAGGCCAGAGGTCTTGAAGAAAATGCCAAGGCCATCGAACAGTTTGATCAAGTCATTCAGGCCAACAGCGCCGCTGCAGAAGAAATGGCTTCCACCAGTGAAGAACTTACGGCCCAGGCCGCCCGGCTTCAAGAAACCATCGCTTTTTTCAAGATCGATGATGCCGGAAGCAAATGGCAATCGACAAGCGGTTCTGATACAGCATACGGCAAAACTGGTGGAAGTTCTTTGCCTCTGCCTCCTGGAAAAGATTCCGGGGGGCAGTCAATGAAGACTGATTCGGTCAGAAAAAGCGGGGCATCGATTTCTCTGAATGATTTGAGTGGGTTCGAGCGGTATTAACGAAGTCCGAAAGGTGATCCATGGCTGATACGGAATATGCGGAGATTTTTCGCGAGGAAGCGGGAGAACTGCTTGAAGAGTTGGAAACTTCTCTACTGGAGTTGGAAAAAGATCCTGCCGACCTCAAAATCGTGAGCCGTGTTTTCAGGGCGATGCACACGATCAAGGGTTCCGGCGCTATGTTCGGTTTTGATGACATAGCCGGGTTTACCCACCATGTGGAAACGGTTTTGGACAAGGTCCGGGACGGTACTGTGCCAGTAAGTAAGGAGTTGATCGATTTGACTTTGGCTTCAAGAGATCATATCCGTGCTTTATTGGACGCGGCCACCGGCGGGGGCGAGGCAGATTCAGCCCAAGGGGAACGGATTATCGTCTCGTTACAGACGTTGGTCGGCGGCGGGGGGGCAGGAAAAGAACAAGCTCCGCCGACCTCTGAGGCCGCAACGGTGCCTGTTGAGGAACATGATCCCACTGTCGGTAAGATGACCCATTATAGGATTCATATTCGCCCCACCCCGGAATTTTTTGTCGGCGGGAATACTGTTGAGCTCTTGCTTGGCGAGCTTAAAAAAATAGGAGAGTGCACGGTATTTCTTCACGAGGAGGGAAAATCGGAAGATTCCGGCTACAGAGGAAGGTGGGAAATATTGCTCACCACGGACAAGGGGATCAATGGGGTAGAAGATGTGCTGGTTTTTGCCGAATCCAGCTGTGAGGTGAAGGTGAAGATCCTTGCCACGGAAGGCGAGGATGATTTTGAAGAACACAAGAAACTCGGCGAAATTCTTGTGGAAAAAGGCGAGATCTCTGTTGACGCCCTTGAAAAGATCCTTGAGCGGCAGAAACCGCTGGGGGAATTGCTGGTCGGCGAAAATCTTGTGTCGCGAACCAGTGTCGATGCTGCTCTTGCAGAACAAAAACTGGTACGGGATGCCAGGGAAAAGGCGACGGTTACCAAGGGCGCGGAAAGTATCCGAGTCGCTTCGGAAAAACTGGACCAGCTCATCAATCTGGTGGGCGAACTGGTCGTCACCCAAGCCCGGTTGACTCAGATCGTCAGCCTTAACAAGGATTCCGATTTTGTCGAACCGGTGGAAGAGGTGGAACGGCTTACCGGCGAACTCAGGGATTGCGTGCTTAATATCCGGATGTTGCCCATCGGCACCACCTTTGCCAAATTTAAACGGCTGGTTCGTGATCTTTCCGCCGAGTTGGGCAAGGAAGTAGTCATGGTTACCGAAGGCGCCGAGACCGAGCTGGATAAAAACGTGATTGATCAGTTGAGTGATCCCATGGTTCACCTGATACGGAACAGTATCGATCATGGAATCGAGTCGCCGGAAGAGCGGCAGCAAGCGGGAAAACCTCGGAAAGGTACTATTTCCCTTGCGGCTCATCATTCCGGGGCCAATGTCGTTATTACTGTTACCGATGACGGCAAGGGTCTTGATGCGGAGAGAATTCGGCAAAAAGCTTTGGAAAAAGGGGTGTTCCGAGCAGATGCGGAGCTTTCCGAGCAGGATATCTGGAATACCATTTTCATGCCTGGTCTTTCCACGGCCAAGACCGTTACCAGCGTTTCCGGCCGTGGGGTAGGCATGGACGTGGTGAAAAATACAGTGGATGCCCTTAAGGGATCGGTTTCTGTAACCAACAGCGTCAAGGGACGTGGCACTACGGTTACCATCACCTTGCCTCTGACCCTGGCAATTATTGACGGACTGCTTGTGAAAGTGGGGGATACCCATTTTGTTTTGCCTCTCTCCCAGGTGGAGGAGTGTGTGGAGTTGACCAAGGAGGATATCGCCCGGTTCCATCAGCGGCGGATGCTGCCGGTTAGAGAACAGCTCGTTCCCTATGTTCGGCTGCGTGATTTTTTTGATATTTCTGGAGAAAGGCCACCGCTTGAGCAGATGGTGATAAGCAGAATCAACGGAGAACGTTTCGGTCTGGTGCTTGACGATGTGGTGGGTGAGCACCAGACGGTTTTGAAATCACTGGGCTGGATTTATCGGAACGCCACGGGGCTTTCCGGTTCGACAATTTTGGGCAACGGGCATGTTGCCCTGATTCTTGATGTGGCCAACGTGATGAAATGTGCCCGTCAGGAAGAGCGAGAGACTCTTGCCAACTGAAAAAAAATGATAGTACCCTGCCGAATTTCAATGTTGGGAGTGAGCAGTGTCTGGTAGAAAACGCACACGGGAGAGAAATCATGAGCGGAAAAAATGAAATGGTTCAGTCGAAGGCCACGCAATATCTCACCTTCATGCTACGGGAGGAGGGATTTGCTGTAGAAATTTCCAAGGTCAGGGAGGTGCTTGATGTTACGACCATGACCAGAATCCCTCGAATGCCGGACTACCTCAGCGGCGTTATCAACCTGCGCGGCACTGTCGTGCCGGTTATGGATCTTGGCCAGAAGCTGGGCATGGGAAGTATCGAGCACACCAAGAACACTTGCATCATGATAGTGGAACTTGAGGTGGATGGTAATCTGGTGGAGATGGGAGTACTGACCGATTCTGTACAAATGGTCCTTGATCTGAACCCGGAGGACATTGAGTCTGTTCCTAAAATGGGGACCAATTTGAACACCGAATTTATTAAGGGTATGGGCCGCCAGGCAGAGGAGAAATTTCTGATTATCCTCGATATCGATAAGGTCCTGGCCAGCGAGGGCGAAGCAGCCTTGCGGGAAATAGACAACGCGGGATCGATACAGTTGGATGACTCCAGGCCGGAAGCATCCGCCAACGCGGAAGCGTAGCAGTCACAGGTCGGGAATCCGGGGGGCGCATGACTTTTTTTGGAGATCAGAGGGCTGCAGGAGATTGGTCCGTTCATTCTCCTACTTTGTCCGATCGCGATTTTAACCGATTCAGCGCTTTCATTTATGAAACCTGTGGTATCAAACTGCCTCCCATCAAGAAGACCATGCTTTCCGCTCGCTTGCAGAAACGGTTGCGGCAACTGCGTCTGGAATCATTTTCCGCCTACCTTGATTATGTCTTGAGTCCCGATGGGCAGGCCAAGGAGCTGTGCCACATGATTGACGTGGTCAGCACCAACAAGACGGATTTCTTCCGTGAGGCAAAGCATTTTGATGTGATGACCAATCTTGTTCTCCCCGATTTTGTGCAACGGATGACCCACTCGGCTCACAAGACGCTCCGGGTGTGGAGCGCGGGCTGTTCCAGCGGTGAAGAACCGTATACTTTGGCTATGGTTCTTGATGAGTTTTTTTCCCGGTACCCAGGGCTGGACTATACCATTCTCGCAACGGATATCTGCACCGAGGTGCTTGCCAAGGCGGAAGAAGCGATCTATACCGATGAGGTGGTGGCGCCTGTTTCTCCGGGGCTGCGGAATAAATATCTGATGAAGGGAAAGGGTACATACAAGGGTTTTCATCGGGTTGTTCCTGAACTTCGGCGAAAGGTGAAGTTCGAGCGGCTCAATTTCATGGACAGGGATTTTCGTATTGAAAAAAAGATGGATATAATCTTTTGTCGGAATGTCATTATATATTTTGACAAGAAAACCCAGTGCGCTCTTTTTGAAAAATTTTATCGGCAATTTTCTGCCCATGGCTACTTGTTTACCGGACATTCGGAAACATTGGAAGGAATAGGAGATCGCATGGATCGGGTTGCGGCGGCGGTGTATCGATGCCGCAAATGAGAGATATCCTGAATACGAATCTCCCCGTAGTGAACCTTCATCCGGGCGAGTTGTTTGTCGCCCAGGAGCCAACCTTGATCTCCACCATTCTCGGCTCCTGTGTTTCGGTTTGCTTGTTTTGTCCCAAACAGAAAACCGGGGCCATGTGCCATGGGGTGATGCCGGTTCGTGCTGATCTTACCATGGAAGACAGTTTTCGTTTCGTGGAGACATCGGTGCGGTATATGGTCGATATCCTGACCCGCGGCAATATGCTTTGCCCCAGCACCGGACTCGTGGCCAAGATCTTCGGTGGGGCGGATGTTCTCGATGTTCATTTCGGCCCGGCAAATGATTCCCGGAGCATCGGTTCGATGAACATCACGGCCGCCCGGGAGGCTCTGGCGCGGTATGATGTTGCCGTGGCAGTGGAAGAAGTGGGCGGTATTCATGGCTGCAAACTGTTTTTCTATTCGCACACCGGAGATGTCTTGTTGAAGCGTATTCCTCGTGCCTCTGTTCCAGAGTGAAAATTGATGGCTTATAATAAACCAATCAGAGTTTTGATCGTTGATGACTCCGCCGTGGTCCGGCAGGCATTGACCGATACGCTTGAGTCGGATCCGCACATTGAGGTGATGGGCGCGGCGCGGGATCCTTACGTTGCTGCCGATTATATCGCCAAGGAGGTGCCGGACGTCATCGTGCTTGATGTGGAAATGCCCCGGATGGATGGCATTACTTTTCTCCACAAACTCATGAGTCAGCATCCTATTCCGGTGGTCATGTGCTCCACGCTCACGGAAAATGGGGCTGAAACCACGCTCAAGGCTTTGGAGTACGGGGCCATCGACATTATCCAGAAACCAAAGCTTGGAACCAAGCAGTTCATTGAGGAGTCGCGAATTCGGATATGTGACTCGGTAAAGGCCGCAGCCAGGGTCATGGTTAAGCGCATTGCTGCAAAGCCTCACCATGTGGAGAAGAAACTTACTGCCGATGTCATGCTGGCGCCACCCCCGCCAAGGGCCATGGTGCAAACCACCGAACAGGTGGTTGCGGTGGGTGCTTCCACTGGCGGCACCGAAGCGTTGCGGGTATTTCTCGAAGCATTGCCGGGGGATTGCTCAGGCATCGTCATTGTTCAGCACATGCCTGAAGGTTTTACCCGTGCCTTTTCCGAGCGGTTGAACGGGTTATGTCGTATTCGGGTCAAGGAGGCGCAGGATGGCGATACCGTGTTGCGCGGTCAGGCGCTTATCGCCCCCGGTAATCGGCATATGATGCTGAAACGGAGCGGTGCCCGGTATTTTGTGGAGATAAAGGACGGCCCTCTGGTGTGTCGGCACCGGCCTTCAGTGGACGTTCTTTTCCGTTCCACAGCCCGTTATGCAGGAAAGAATGCCATCGGTATTATCATGACCGGTATGGGCGATGATGGGGCAAGGGGGATGTCTGAAATGCGAGAGGCCGGGGCGTTCACCATCGCTCAGGACGAAGCTTCCTGCGTGGTTTTCGGTATGCCAAAAGAGGCTATCGCTCTTGGTGGAGTGGAGAAAATCTTGCCTCTGGAGAAGATTGCCTCGGTCCTTGCAGGGAAATAAATTGGTGGGGCTAAGAGGAAGACACCATTCGCGTTGAGGGTTGTTGTTATTCGCGGCCAACTCCCAAAAAAAAGATTCTAAAATGGAACCCTGTATAATAGTATATTAATGTGTCGAGCAGGTATTGCGTATGCCCGGAAAAGTTCGGTCAGGCGATCAGGATAACATGCGAGAAGGAGAGTCATGGATCTCTTAAAGGATTTTGCTCAAAAAGATATGATCGAACAGATCGTCTGCCTGGATGAGATAAAGGAATCCAGGCTGGTGGAAGCCATTCCTGCGCTTTTGGATCTTTATGCCAATCCGCTTGGTGATCAGGCGGTCGAAGAGATGATTTATCATACTCTGTTTGATTTGCTTGTCGGGCGTGAGCAGGATATTATCGCCGGTCTCGGGCATGCTTCGGAAGCAGTCCGTCTCATGTGTATTCGTCGCGCTGCCGATGGAGGTTCTCCCGCTCTCAAGGACGCGCTGGTTACATTGCTTGACTCTGCTTCTCAAAACGAAATTGTTTCCGAAGTGATTCGGGCTCTTGGCAGTTATAAGGATACCGGTCTCACGAAGATTCTGCTCCCCTATCTCAAGCACGACGATTATTCCGTTGTAGCCTGGACCATGCGCACCCTTGTCGGAGTTCATGACCTCCAGGTTCGCGATGCCTTGATGACCCTGATTTCAGAAAGTCGGGAGGTGCATAATGTCGATGCCGGGTGCGATTTGCGAACCGCTCTGGCCGTGGAAAACATTATCCATTTTCCCGATGATACGACAATCGATTTTCTTATTGGTTTTATCCATCATCCGAATCCCTCGTTTCGGCGAGTTGTCATCTCCACCCTTGCCGATATGGGCGAGGAAATATTGTCACCCCTGGATAAATGTCTTGATAGTGGCGATAAGGACGAGAAAATCATGGCTGCCAACGTCCTTGGCATGACCGGGAAAAAGCGGGGGGCCGACATTCTCGTCGCCCAATTGGAAAAAGCTGTGGACGCCAATTTGAAATTCGCCATCTATGAGGCGCTGGGGCGGATCAGCTCAATGCGCAGCGTGATCGGCTTGACAGACGGACTGGCCGAGGAAGACGATCTCGTGCTCATTGCTGTCTTGACCGCTCTTGATCATCAATGTAACCCCGGAGTAGTTAAAATCTTAAACGAGATTATTGCCAGAGGTGATGTCCAGAGTAATCGGGTGGTCTCGGCCATTATCACCTCTCACGCCCGGCAGGTTTTCGCTGCCCTGTATAAAGATGGTGCGCAGCGCAGCGCATTGTTGTCGGCAGTACAGAAATCCGGGGATCACGAGGCTATTGGCGCTTTCCGGGCACAACTTGCCCAGATCGGAGGAGAACAAGCCGCCAAGGATATTCAGCAGTTGAGCCTTGGTGAGAGCGGGGACAAGGAAAAACGCATTCTTGCCGCAGATGACTCCAAGGCCATGCTATTTTTCTATAAGGGCATTGCCGCGGATCTCGGCATGGAGATGGTCACGGTTGAAGACGGGCAAAAGGCTTTTGACTATCTCCAGATAGACAGTGAGTTTGATTTAGTCATCACCGATATGAATATGCCGAATATGGACGGCATCGAACTGACCCGAGAGATCAGAAAAAAAGGTGAATGGGCCAAGATTCCCGTGCTGATGGCAACCACCGAGTCGGAGAAAACCCAGTCGGAACTGGCCAGGCAGGCAGGGGTGACGGATTTTATTACCAAGCCCTTTTCCAAGGATGACTTTAAAGCGAAGATCGGGGAGATGTTTGCCTGACATTTGTAACTTAATGGCAAAGCGTAAAGAGCCTGCCGTGTGCAGGCTCTTTTTGTTTGACCCGAAAGGTTTTCTTCCGTACTATTCCGCAGGGAATGCGCCTTGCCAATCCAGCCGTCGTGCTGAACCTTTAGCCTAAGTTTGCATGGGGAGAGAAATGAGTAAATCGTTTGGAATCACCGTAAGTCGTCATATCATGGACAGTCAGCGCCTGCACCCTGAGGCCACCGGCGACTTGTCCGGTCTGCTCAGCGAGTTGATCGTGGCGGCTAAAACAATCAATGCTGAAGTCAACATGGCAGGATTGGCCGATGTTCTGGGGATGGCCGGAAAAACGAATATTCAGGGCGAACATGTGCAAAAGCTCGATGACCTGGCCAACAACACCATCAAGCGCCGCATGGCCCGTTGCGGATATATCTGCGTGATGACCTCCGAGGAGGAAGCGGACATCATTCCCGTGGCCGAGGGGAGCGCGGGAAAATATACCCTTGCCTTTGATCAGCTGGACGGCTCATCCAATATTGATGTCTATGTGAGCATCGGCACCATTTTTTCCATTCATCGGCGCAAATCCACAAACGACATCACGCCCCAGGGCGATGAGGCCGATTTGCTGCAAAAGGGACGGGTTCAGGTGGCTGCCGGCTATATCATTTATGGTTCCAGCACCATGATGGTTTTTACCACAGGGGAGGGAGTGCACGGTTTTACCCTTGATCCCAGCGTCGGCGAGTTCTATCTGTCGCATCCTGACATCATGATTCCCGAGCGGAGCAAATACTTCAGTGTTAATGAGGGGAATTACAACTTCTGGAACAGCGAAGTCCGGCGGTTTGTTGATTATATGAAGGAAAATGATAAGGAAACCGGCCGTCCTTACAACGGCCGGTACATTGGCTCATTGGTGGCCGATTTCCACCGCAATCTCATTGCCGGAGGAATTTTTCTTTACCCGCGAGATAACCGGAATCCGGCCAAGCCCCATGGCAAACTGCGCCTGTTGTACGAGGCTGCGCCTCTGGCTTTTTTGGTGGAACAGGCAGGTGGCAGGGCCATTACTGATGATGGCACGAATATTATGGATATCCAGCCCGAGTCGCTGCACCAGCGGGTGCCGCTGGTTATTGGCTGTCGCCATGAAGTGGATATGTTTGAGGAGTTTGTGGCAGGGAAACGGTGAAAGGTGCAAGGCGAAAGGTTAAAGGCGTAAGGCGAAAGATCAAGACAAGCGGGAAAAAAAATGGCGCGGGGAATCCTTCCCGCGCCATTTTTTTTTAAAACCTTTAACCTTGTACCTTTAACCTTTGGCCTTTTCTTTCTCCCAGGTGTCGCGCAAAGTAACAGTCCGGTTGAATACGGGCTTGTCGCCTTTGGAGTCCTTTGTGTCCACGCAAAAATACCCCTGGCGCTCAAACTGGTATCGGCTACCGGGCTCGGCATTGGCCAGGCTCGCTTCGACAAGGCAATCCCCAAGAACGACCAGCGATTCCGGATTGACAAAAGCTTTGAAGTCAGCCCCGCCGGCGTCCGGGCTTTCCTCGGTAAAGAGCCTGTCGTAGAGACGCACCTCCGCAGGTATGCCATGGGCGGCGGATACCCAGTGAATAGTGCCCTTGACCTTACGGCCATCCGGGGCGGAGCCTCCCAGGGTCTCCGGATCATAGGTGCAATGCAACTCGATGATTTCGCCGGTCTCGTCCTTGATCACTTTCTCGCACTTGATGAAATAGGCGTAGCGCAGCCGAACCTCACGACCTGGCGCCAGGCGGAAGAATTTTTTTGCCGGTTCCTCCATGAAGTCTTCCCGTTCGATATATACCTCCCGACTAAAGGGAACCTGGCGTTCGCCCATTTCCGGTTGCTGCGGATGGTTCTGGGCAGTGAGGTTCTCCGTGCGGTCTTCGGGATAGTTGGTGATCACCACCTTGAGCGGAGCGAGCACACCCATTACCCGAACGGCGGTTTCGTTGAGATCCTCGCGAACGCAGTGTTCCAGCAGGGCCACATCCACCACGCTGTCTTTTTTTGCCACTCCGATCTTCTCGCAAAAGCTGCGCAATGCCGCCGGGGTATAGCCGCGGCGGCGGATGCCGGAAAGGGTCGGCATCCGGGGATCGTCCCAGCCCGCAACATGTCTTTCATTGACCAGTTGCAGGAGCTTGCGCTTGCTGACCACAGTATAGCTGAGGTTTAAGCGGGCGAATTCGATCTGGCGCGGGTGACAAGGGGTCGGCAGGTTGTCGAGGGTCCAGTCGTAGAGGGGCCGGTGATCGGCAAACTCCAGGGTGCAGAGCGAGTGGGTCACTCCTTCCAGCGCATCGGAAATGGGGTGGGTGTAATCGTACATAGGGTAGATGCACCATGTGTCGCCGGTGCGGTGGTGGCTGGCATGCAGGATACGGTAGAGCACCGGATCGCGCATGTTCATGTTGCCGGAGGCCATGTCGATTTTTGCCCGCAGAACGCGGGTTCCATCCGGATATTCTCCACCCCGCATACGGCGGAACAGATCGAGGTTTTCCTCGACCGATCGCTCCCGAAAGGGGCTGTTTCTGCCCGGCTCGGTGAGAGTGCCGCGATAGCTTCGGGTATCCTCGGCGGAGAGATCGCAGACGTAAGCCTTGCCTGTGGTGATCAGATGCTCGGCGTATTCGTAGAGCTGGTCGAAATAATCCGAGGCAAAATAGAGATGTTCCCCCCAGTCAAAGCCGAGCCAGCGGACATTGTCCTTGATGGACTCGACATACTCCTGCTCTTCCTTGGTGGGATTGGTGTCGTCGAAACGAAGATGGCAGCGGGCCCCTGTGTTTTCTTTGGCTATGCCGAAGTTGAGGCAGATGGATTTGGCGTGGCCGATGTGAAGATAACCGTTGGGCTCCGGCGGGAAGCGGGTGACGATCTGATCGTGCTTGCCGGAGGCGAGGTCGTTGGCAACGATGGTGCGAATGAAGTCGGAGGAGGCCTGAAGATCATTGATACTCATATGTCATCCCCAATATTGCCGGGAATACAGTTTCCCTGGCGCATAGTCTATATTGTTTCGATTTGTGCAATATTGCTTCAGGCAAAGTATTTCGCTACATCACGCAATCGGGTTACTACCCGATGCTTGCCGATCTGGGCAAAAACCTCAAACATGCTCGGTCCCTTGACTTGACCGGTGATAACCGCCCGAGCTCCGTTGACCAGAACCCCAACCTTAACTCCAAGTTCCTCGGCAAACTCCCGGCAGACCCGTTCCGTCTCGTCGTGGCTGAGTTCCGGCAGGGACTCGAAGCGGTCGGCCAATTTGGGCAGCCAGTCCTTGAGATCCGGGTGTTTCAGCACGTTTTTGGCAAGGGCTGTTTCGTCCAAAGTATAGTCATCGGCAAACCAGGCCCGGCCCAAAGAGGCAAAATCCTTCAAGGTGTGAAAGCGTTCCCTGGTCATGTCCAGGGTCTTGAGGAACCACTGTTTTTTCTCGCCATCGTATGACGGATCCCACAGCCCCTCTTTTTCAAACTCTCCTTTCACCAGGGAGGCGATCTCCTCAATGGGCAGGGTACGCAGGTAATGGGCATTGATATTGATCGCCTTGGGATCGGTGAAAAATTTCGGGTCGTCCTTACGGTAGTTGAAGATGGAGTTGGAGCGCGTGATGCCGGAAAGATCGAAGGCCTCAATGAGCTCTTCCCGGGAGAAGATTTCGCGGTCATCCGAGGTGGACCAACCGAGGAGAACGAGAAAGTTTGCCAGCGCCCAGGGAAGAAACCCTTGTTCCCGGTAAAACTGAACCGAAACAATCTCGCCGTGGCTACGTTTGGAAATTTTGGCTTTGTTCAAATCAAGGGTCAGCGGCATGTGAGCGAAGGTCGGCAATTCTGCACCCAGAGCCCTGTAAAGCAGAATCTGGCGCGGGGTGTTGCTCAAGCCGTCCTGGCCACGGATTACGTGGGTGATCCGGTCGCGAATGTCGTCCACCACGTTGCAGAGCAGATACAGGGGCATGCCGTTTGAGCGGACGATGACAAAATCCTCGATATCTTCGTAGGCGCGTTCAACCCGCCCGTAAACCTCATCGTCAAACCCGACCTTTCCTGCTTCCTGCGGCACCTTGAAACGGATGACATACGGAAGGTTTTTGATCTCATTTTCCCGAACCTGATCCGGGCTGAGCTTGCGGCAGACGCCATCGTAGCGGTAGTCGCCTTTGGCTGCCGCAGCGGCTTCCCGTTTGGCCTCAAGTTCTTCCTTGCTGCAAAAACATTTGTAGGCGTTGCCGTCAGCCAACAGTTTTTGGGCGGCGGCAACGTGCTCTTTGGCATATTCCGACTGAAAATAAGGGCCTTCGTCCCAATCAACCCCGAGCCATTGCAACCCGTCGAGAATCCCTTGGATGGATTCCTGGGTGGAGCGTTCCGCGTCCGTATCCTCAATGCGCAATACCAGCTTTCCCCCGTGTTTGCGGGCAAACAGCCAGTTGTAGATGGCCGTCCTGGCCCCGCCGATATGAAGATATCCGGTCGGGCTTGGTGGGAAGCGTACTCGTACTTCGGTCATGGTCTTCTCCTTGCAAAAAAAATGAGCAACGCGGAGCAGGCTGCGCGTTGCGGGCAGATCGTATTCAAGCAATGTTTTATATATCGTTTTACCGGGTTATTCAAGAGGATGCTTGGGAAAAAGCAAGGGAGGCGAGGCGGGGATGGCGCAGGGATTATTATTTCTCTCAAGGGATTGCTTTATCTTTAATGAAAACTATAGTATGATAATAACGTGACAATCTGCTTGCAGTCCGTCAGCGGGTTACGCAGAAACGGATGCTTATGCACAAGGGAGGTGGAACAATGCCTTTAGATCCCAGCTCTACTTCAGTACAGACCAATGTCAGGACAGAACGGCCTGTTTCACCGTATGGGGGCTCAGAAGGAGAAAAGAGGGCGAAGAGCAACCGGTCGGAATCGGGGCAGACCAGTCAGGCCTCACCCGATGTCGTGACCAGGATCTCCGCCGCGGCCTTGGAGGCCTCCAGGGCAGTCACCCAGTCGGGACAAGCCGCAGATCAGAATGCGCCAGAAGAATTGGTGCGTGA
This sequence comes from Pseudomonadota bacterium, assembly GCA_018829945.1. Lineage (GTDB taxonomy): Bacteria > Desulfobacterota > Desulfobulbia > Desulfobulbales > Desulfurivibrionaceae > Thiovibrio. Next base: position 33,200 of record JAHJTI010000194.1, read on the forward strand.
GTCTGAAAGGCGCGAGCCACCGCCAAGGCAGCCACAAGAACAAAGGACTCAGACGCAGCAACGGTCACGTGGAGTGAATGTGGTCGTCTGATCAGTAATATAACAGCAGGGTTATAAACGGGGTCGATTCTTCAGGAGTCGGCCCCGTTTTTTTTAAAAGCCAAGTTCCCTGAGGAAGCGGGGATCGCTGGTCCAATCCTTTTGTACCTTCACCCAAAGCTTGAGAAGCACATGCTGATCGAGGAGTTCCTCAATGTCTTTCCGGGCGGCTTGTCCCAATTGTTTCAGCTTGCTGCCGTTCTTGCCGATGATAATGCCTTTCTGCGAGTCCTTTTCCACATAGATGGTGGCGTGAATCGTTATCAGCTGTTTGGCTTCGTTTTCCTTGAAACTCTCAATCGTTACCGCAGTTGAATAGGGTATCTCCTGTCCGGTCTGCAGAAAGATTTTTTCCCGGATGATCTCTGCGACAATGAATCGTTCGCTGGCATCGGTGGGGATATCCTCCGGATACAGGCGCGGCCCGGTGGGGAGCAGGGAGCAAAGCTCCCGGATGACCAGATCGGTGCCGTCGTTCGCTTTGGCCGAGAGGGGCAGGATCGTTTGGAACGGGTAGAGTTCCTGGTAAGTGGCTATAATGGGCAGCAACTTTTCCTTGTCGATGAGATCCATCTTGTTCAGCAGCAAGAGCACGGGTTTGTCGATGCCGTCAAGCCATCGGGTCGGGGTATTGGTCGTGTTCGGCAGGGGCATGGTGACGTCCACCATGAAGACAATGGCGTCCACATCGGCAAGGCTGCCGAGGGCGATTTTTACCATCTCGAGATTCAGGGGGCTTCTCGCTTTATGGATGCCGGGGGTGTCCAACATGATGATCTGGTAATCCGGTCCGTTGACGATGCCGAGGATGCGGTTACGGGTGGTTTGCGGCTTTGGCGAGACAATGGATATCTTCTGGCCTAGCAGGCTGTTCAGCAATGTGGATTTGCCGACGTTGGGCGGCCCGATAAGGGCGACAATGCCGGATTTTACCTGTTCCTGGGTGTTGTTCATGGGGGCCGGTGCGCTCGTGTGTGTTGATGGGGAAAAACAACATGTTACTTACCAGCATTTCTGATTTTTCGCATCCCCTCTCTTTTTCGCGGTCACGGAAAAAGATGACAATCCCTGGAATAGCTGGTACACAATGGCCAGTTTCCCTAAACCGTCCGGTAACATCACATCTGCTTCGCCGCTACGCTGCTGTCATCGGCTTGTTTATGTGCATAGCTCACTTCGCAGGCCTCTTTGTCGGCACTTCTGCCGAGAATTGACACTCGCATCTGCGGTGCTGCCGAACAGTTACTTTTTTTCTTGATACCACCGACAGTGTCGCCGGATTCCCCCTCAATTATTATCCAGCAGAATTTCCGGCGCGCTTTTTCATTATAAGGACATATCGTATGGCTTTGCAGGGCGCAATCATTGAATACATGGAACAGGGCAGGTTTATCTGCGCCATGGTTCTTGACGAGGACAGCAAGCGGCTGCGCCTTGTTAACCAGAATGGCAGGGAAGTGAATCTTCCGCTGTCGCGCCTGTTGCACCAATCGTCAAAACGCCATTCTCTTGCTCTTAGCCGGGATGAGCAACTCCGCTTGCTTAAGGAGGCGGACCAGACCCGCCAGGCCATGATGCAACTATTCGACCTGGCTGACATATGGCAATTGGCAAGCGAAGAGGAGGGGGGAAGCTTCAGTCCGAATTTCCTTGCCGAGTTGGCCTTTGGGGAAGATGCCACGGATAATCACGTCGCCGCCTTTTTGCGTTCCATTTTTGTGGATCGTCTCTATTTCAAATACAAGGAAGGTATGGTGCTTGCCCACAGCCCGGAAGCGGTTGACAGCTTGCGCTTGAAGCAGGAAAGAGAAAAAGAGCAGGAGGTGCTGATGAGCACCGGGGCCTTGGCTCTTAAGCGCCTCTGGGAGGGGGACAGCACGGTGGAGTGGCCGGAGCGCGACCGCTGCCTCAGTCTGTTGGCTGACTATTATCTTTTTGGCAGCGACTCCGAAGAGAATGAGCTTGCCAGAGAGCTTTTGAAAAAAGCGGCGCTCACTGGCCCCCACGATGTGTATCATCTTCTGATCAAGGCCGGGGTGTGGCAGGAGCATGAAAATGTGGCTTTATTGCGCTACAGGATCCCGGTGGCTTTTGGTGATGAACTTGTGAGCACGGCATCCCAGGCGTCAGAGCCCGTGGCCGAGGACCTTGTCGGCAGGAACAGACGGGATTTCCGGGAATTGCCCCTGCTTACCATTGATGGCGAATCAACCCGTGATTATGATGATGCCTTGCATGTGGAAAAGCGGGACGATAATTTTCTGGTGGGCATCCATATCTCTGATGTGGCCCATTATGTTATGCCTGGAACACCCATCTACGAAGAAGCTGCCCGACGGATGACCTCTCTTTATTTTCCCGAGAATCAGATTCCCATGCTGCCTCCGGCGCTTTCGGAAGGAGTGTGCAGCTTGGTTGCCGGGAAAGCGAGGGCGGCCCTGAGTGTCATGGTTCTTCTCTCTCCAAAGGGAGAGGTACTGGAATTTGACCTTATCCCGACTTTGGTTGAGGTGAAGCGGCAGTTGAGTTATCCGGAGGCGGAAAAGCTTGTGGAGAGCGGGGATTGGGAGCTGCAGGCGCTTGCCAGACTCAGCGAGCAGCTCAAGCAGCGGCGCATCGAAAAAGGGGCCTTGCTTCTGCCTGTGCCGGATGTGAATATCAGCATCGATCAGGAAGGGAAAGTGGCGGTGGCCTTGTCGCCGGTGGACACCATTTCCCGCAGTCTGGTGGCGGAGTTCATGGTGTTGGCAAATACCCTCTCCGCCCAGTTTGTCGCGGATCGCCAGGCGCCCGGTTTGTTCCGGGCTCAGGATGAGCCCCATCAGCGGCTGATCGCCGGCGGTGAAAAGGATCTGTTCTCCATTTTTCGTCAGCGCAAGCAGTTAAAGCCGGGGGAGCTTCTGGTCTATCCCAAGCCCCACAGCGGGGTTGGCGTCATGCAGTATACAACGGTTACTTCTCCCATCCGAAGGTTTCTTGATCTGGTCATGCAGCACCAGATCAAACATCTGCTTTCCGGCAAGGGCCCGATGTTTTCTGCGGACGAATTCGCGGGGATTGCCGGAGATATCAATACGGTGCTGGCCAAAGTCAACCAAGTACGGCGTACGCGGCATCGCTATTGGCTGCTTAGGTTTCTGGAGCAGAAAGTCGGAGCAAGGGTCCAGGCGCTGTTGGTCAATAAAGGGCCGAAGCGAATCAATCTGGTTCTGCTTGATTGTTTGATGGATGCAGACATGCCGCCGAGTCAGGCACTTTCGGCAAAGCCGGGGGATGTCGTTTCCGTGCGGCTGTCCAGGGTCGATGCCCTGGATAATGTTCTGCGGCTGGAGTGGTAACCTGGGGAGAGGAGAGAAAGGCAAGAGGGGTACTCTTGCCTTTCAGTCGTAAATGATGCAGGTCCAGCGGGAGAGAATCTCTTCGGTTTCCGCATCCATCTGATCGGCCACTTCGTGGATCTGGTATTCGTGGCCGCATTTTTGGCATTTCATGCGTACCCTGCGGCAAGACCGGGCGACTTCCAGCTTGCCCTTGCATTTTTTGCACTGCATTCCGTTCCCTTTTCCTGATTTCACTGTAACAGGGTGTGCCGGGTGAAGATGGCTTCCAACCGGTAGCCTTTTTCGGCCAGGGCTTCTGCGCCGCCTTCCAACCGGTCGACCACGGTAACCACCAGCCCAACTTTAAAGCCCGCCGCTTCGACCCGCTCAATCACTGTGAGCAGGGTGCCGCCGGTGGTGACCACATCTTCCAGCAGGGCAACGCTACAGCCAGGAGGCAGATTGCTTAAGCCCTCGATATACTGCCCTGTGCCATGTCCCTTGGATTCCTTGCGGACGATAAAGGCGGGGATGGGGGCTTCTTCCAGATGGCTCACCACTGAAACAGCAGTGACCAACGGGTCGGCGCCCAGGGTCATGCCGCCCACCGCGTCGATTGTTTCCGGGTTGTTTCGGATGATCTCGAAGATGAGCTTGCCGCAAAGATATGCACCTTCCGCGGACAGAGTAGTCTGTTTGCCGTCGATGTAAAAATCAGATTCCCTGCCTGAGGAGAGTTTGAACTTCCCATGGCGGTACGATTTTTCCAGCAGCAGTTTCTTGAGTCGTTCTGTGTTGTTCACGGAGTATCCTCTTTTATTGTAGCAGCTGCGTCACCCGCAACATTTTAATACTATATTACTTGGGTTCGCGGCTTATTTCATCTTGGCAAAATAAGTGGCAAGGTTTGCCTTGGCGCTGATTTTCGGCACCAGCAACCCGTCTTTTGAGGTCATGGCGATCATCACCCCGGGGCCGTGTCCGGCCAACACGCAACTGGCGTGGACAACAATGCCGATCACCACGCCACCGGTCTTGTATATCCGGCCATAGGTGGCATCCGCATCCAGGATGGCGACAAAATCACCGAGTCTGAGGTCTTCGAGGCCGTGTTCTTTGACAATGGCTTCGTCGAACATCTGGATGTCGTAGTCTCCGCTGTGGCTGTGGGAAGCGCCGATGCCTGAGCCCATAATCTTGGCGGGTATTGTGTGGGTTACCGGAACTTCCAGCTTACCTTTGCCGAGCTTTTTTAAGGGGATCGCGGCAAGCAGGGCCGGGTCCAGATTTATCACTTTGATTCCAGGAAAATCCGGGAGCTTAAGTCCGCAGCCGCAGGCCTTGATCTGGATTTTGTCGCCGATGGTAAGGCGCTCCAGTATTTCTGGTGAAAAATCCACCAGCACATGTTCGATGCCGCCGTGTTTGCCGGTTACCCTGCCGGTCTCGCCTTTGGCATCGCCTGAAACCACCTTGGCAATGTTGCCCGCGCAGGAGAATTGGTTCAAGGCCCGATTGGGTCCGGGCTGTCCCTGGACTTGGGTGAAATTGCTGATGGAGACTGCGGGCTCCACATGGTCGCCGAATTTTTCTCCGGCAAGATCCCCGATCCGCAGATTGTAGGTGATGCCGCCCACGCCGGGGTAAACGTCCGAGTGGCCGTCCGGATTTATCCGGTAAGGGTTGATCCCGCTCTGGGGAGAAGTAATTTCCCCGATCACCGACTGGCAGACAAGCTGTTCCATGTTGATTTTGATCATAGCATTGCGCCCTTTTATGCTATACGTTGAAACGGAAATTCATGCAGTCGCCGTCCTGCACCACATATTCCTTTCCTTCCAGACGCAGCAAACCTTTTTCCCTGGCCTTGGCCTCGCCGCCGCAGGCCACGAAATCCGTGTAGGCGATGACCTCTGCCCGGATAAAACCGCGTTCGAAATCGGTGTGGATAACCGCGGCCGCCTGCGGAGCCTTGGTGCCGCGCTTGATTGTCCAGGCTCGGGTTTCCTTTTCGCCCACAGTGAAATAATTGATCAGTCCAAGTAAATCGTACCCGGCTTTGATCAACCGGTTCAGCCCAGGCTCCTCAAGGCCGAGATCCGTCAGAAAATCCTGGCGTTCGGCCACGCTTAAGGCGCTCAATTCTTCTTCAATCGCTCCGGAGATCATGACCACGGAGGCGTCCTCTTCTTCTGCCGCCTTGCGGAGCGCGTCCACCCACTGGTTGCCGGTGTTGATTTCCGCTTCGCTGACGTTGGCCACATAGAGCACGGGTTTGGCGGTGAGCAGGCACAGCTCTTTCATCAGTTTCTGGCCGGTATCGTCAAGCTCTGCGACTCTGGCAGGTTTGCCCTCATTAAGCAGGGCGTGCAGTCCTTCAAGGACAACCAGTTGCGCCTTGAAGACCGCGTCTCCGGATTTCGCCTGGGATGCGGTTTTGCTCATACGTCGGGCTACGGTGTCCAGATCGGAGAGGATCAGTTCGGTATTGATTACATCCCGGTCGCGCAGGGGATCAATGCTGCCGTCCACATGCACGATGTTGTCGTCTTCAAAGCAGCGGATCACGTGGGCGATGGCGTCCACCTGACGGATGTGGCCCAGGAATTGGTTGCCCAACCCTTCGCCCTTGCTGGCTCCGCTCACCAGGCCGGCGATATCGACGAATTCCATTTGGGCGTTGACCTTGACCTTGGTTTTGGCCATCTCGGCAAGGATATCGAGCCGGGTGTCCGGAACCGGCACCATGCCCACATTGGGTTCAATGGTGCAGAACGGGTAATTGGCCGACTCGATGCCCGCGGAGGTGAGAGCGTTAAAGATGGTCGATTTGCCGACATTGGGCAGGCCGACGATGCCACAGCGAAAGCCCATGGAAAGTCCTTGTTGTATGGTTCAATAAAAAGAGTAGTCAGGAGATGACCGAAATTTGTGAGCAGTATATAATGATTTCTTTGCAATGCGGCAAGGGTTGTTTACAATCAATGAACTAAATTACACACAACCAGGCACAATTACCATGGCTGTCCCAGAAAAAATTACCCGGATAGATTCCCTGTTTGCCGAACTTTTCAAGAAAAGGCAATGGGACAAGCGCTTGGCCCTGCACGCTGTTTTCCGTAACTGGCCGGAGGTTGTCGGCGCTGAGATTGCGGAACGGACCGAGCCGCAGGTGATTCGGGGCACGGTGCTGTGGATCGCGGTTTCCGACTCGGTCTGGATGCAGCAGCTGCATCTGCAAAAGCAGATGCTGCTCGAGCATATCAATGCGAATGTGCGGGGTTCCGAGAAGATAAGCGACATCCGCTTCCAGGTGGAAGCTGCTCTTGGCGAGGAAAAAATGGTTGTGGACTCCCCGCAGCCGATTGCTTCTCCGCAGCAGATTGATCCTGAGGAGCAAAAGAAATTTGAGCGCTTGATCTCTGCGATTGGCGATGCGGAGTTGCGAACGCGGTTGCTTGCTCTATGGCAAAAAGCTCACCGGTGATCAATCTCTTTGGTATAGGTGGGCGGCGGGTTTTCGGATTTCAGTTGGCGTTTGGCGGGGAATTTTCGATGGAGCAAATGGTAAGGTAGCGTTCCAGATTTTCCAGATCGACACCTTTCAGTGTGAACTGAATGCCGAATTCCCTGGTTTTCTGGTCAAGCTCGATAACCCTGCGAACAAGGGCTTCCGGTGCGGTAGCTTTTTCCTCGAAATCGCCGAATCGTAACCGGAGGGTCAAGCTGAGCGGGCTGAGCTTGTCTCCTTTCTGGATGTGTTCGGAAAATTTCCCTACCAGCCTTGCTCCTTCGATGGAGATATTTTTTATTATGCCATGGTTGAGATACTGGCTAGCCTTGCGAGTGAATGTCGCAACGGAGCGTGGGCTTATCGCATATCGGGGATATCTTCTTCTCTGGATTGTGATAATTGACCCTGGGAAAAGTACTCCCAGTTCCCCGTTGGTTTCAAGCACGGGGGTGGTGTGGAAGCCTCGCATGGGCTGCTTGTTGTGCTGGTAGAGGAACAGGCAAGGCTCTTTGGGAGCCTGGAAAGGGGTGTCTTTGGAAAAAAGAAGAAGTGGTTCCGCTGCCTTGGCGAAAATCTCGGATGGCGTGAGCTTCTGCGGGTTCAGCCCCTTTTGGAAAAGGGTCACAGGGGTCCGCTGGCCGACAATTCGTATAATTTCTTCTCCAACGACCTTCGGGTCATGGGACCAAAGTTCATGCATGAACAGCCTCTCCGGCAAAAAAGTGATGGTTGCCGGGCGTAAATTGAGTCGCCCGGGTGCTGAAAAAAGTGCAGGAATATATAGCTATATTTGCAGCGCTTGTAAAGCTGGGGCTGAAAAAATATGGAGAAAACGGCTTGTGCGGGGGGCTAGAATTGCTTTTCCGTATCAAGCAGCAGGGTGACCGGTCCATTGTTTACCAGGCTTACGTCCATCATTGCCTGAAATTTTCCGGTGGCCACGGTGATTTTTTTTGCGCGGACTTCGCGGATGAACTGCTCGTAGAGGCGCAATGCCTTCCCCGGTTGCGCGGCTGTGGAGTAGGATGGGCGTCTGCCTTTGCGGCAGTCGCCAAACAGGGTGAACTGGGAAACCACCAGCATCTCTCCTTGCGTTTCGGTCAGGGAAAGATTCATGAGTCCCTGCGCATCGTCGAAGATTCGCAGATTGACAATTTTATCGGCCAGGAGCTTGGCTTCCTGTTCGGAATCATTTTTCCCTATCCCGAGAAGAACAAGAAGTCCGCAACCGATCGACCCGCAAAGCTGTCTGTCTACGTTGACAGAGGCTTGGCTTACCCTTTGGACAACGGCGCGCATGGGACCTGTTCCTGTTTTTTCGGGTGAGCCGGATTGAGATTGCCAAGGATAAATTGCAGGATGGCTGTTGCCGCAAGGGTTGCCGTTTCGGCGCGCAGGATACGCGACCCAAGTGAGATTGGTATAAAGCCTTCCCCTTGAGCACTTGAAACCTCTGTTTCGCTGAAACCTCCCTCCGGTCCCAAAAGGAAAAATACGGATTGGCGATCTTTCTCCTGGGCGGCAAGGGTTTCGCTCAGCGTTTGCTGGTCCTCATGTTCCCAGAAAATCAGTTTTGTGTCGAAAGGGGGGGAATGGGTGATGAGATCGTGTATTTCCCGGGGGGCATGTATCTCCGGCGGCCGGGCCCGGTCGCATTGCTTGCAGGCCTCGAGGACGATGCGCTGCCAGCGTTCCATCTGTGCTTCTTTCGGTGTTTTGTGGATTCCGTGTTCCGAGTAAAAAGGCCAGATTGCATCAACGCCCAACTCGGTTGCCTTTTGCAGGATGAGATCCATTTTCTGGCCCTTAAGCAGAGCTTGTCCCAGGTGGAGACGGACCTTGGGCGGGAGGTCCAGGGTGTGTTCGATTATGGTTGCGGAAACCCGATCTTTGAAGATCTGTTCAATGCGTGCCTGGTATCGTGCGCCTGTACCATCAAAAAAAGTAACTGGGTCGCCGGGGGCAAGCCGGAGAACGGTCCGGAGATGATGTGCTTCCGGGCCGGTCATCTGCACGGTTTTGCCCGTGATATCTTCCGGGTTTATGAAAAAGCGGCGGAGGCTCATGGCTGTTTAAAGAGAAGTGCGCTCCATTCCCCTTCGCTTCGGGTTTCCAGATGCTTCAAGCCAAGAGCGTTATAGGCGGCGCGGATATTGTCGGTCTGGGGGCCGGTCAGGATGCCGGCCATGATGAGCTTGCCGTTTTGCGCCAAATGTGCGGCAAGGCTGGCGGCGAGTTCGATGAGCGTGTCGTGGATGATGTTGGCGATGACAAGATCGAACTGCCGGGGGATGTCTTTCAGGTCAACGCCATCTGCCGTGATTGTTGGAGCAAGACCATTGCGCAGGATGTTTTCTTCCGCCACGACCACGGCTTCAGGGTCATTGTCAATTGCCAGCACTTCCCGGGCGCCAAAAAGTGCGGCGGCCATTGCCAGGATGCCTGTGCCGGTGCCGACATCAAGAACGGTTTCAGGCGGGTTTTTCGTCTCATGAAAAAGCGCCTCAACAAACTCAAGGGCCAGTTTGGTGCTGGCGTGGTGCCCCGTGCCAAAGGCCATTCCCGGATCCATTTCGATGATTTTCTCGCCGGGGGTGGGGTGGTATGCTTCCCAGGTGGGCTTGATGACGAGGTGGGGCGTGATTGGAAAAGGCTTGAAACGTTCTTTCCAGGTCTTGTTCCAATCTTCATCGGCAATGATTGCTGTTTCGATCCGTGCTTCCTTTCCTTCCTCGGTGAGGCAGGCGAATTCAGCAAGGTATTCTGTGATTTTTTTCAGGTTTTCTTGGACGTGCGGGCCATTTTCCAGGTAGCCGATAATCTGTTCCTGGGCGCCACCCGCTGCTGAGACCGGAATTTGTTCGACCCCGCCTGTCTGTTCACAGATAAAATCGGCAATGGGGTCGGAGATGGTCTCGCTGGCGGTGATCGTAATTCGGAGCCATGATTTGGCTGGTGGATGTGCTTGGCTTTGTGCTGGCATCGGGTTCCCTGTGGGAAGATTTGTTTTGAAAGAAATATGCTGGAAAGTGTATCAGAGTACAGTACTGTACCGGATGCGGTATACTCCGGCAAGAGTGAGTTGAGGTGCGGGCAGGATTCCGAGTGTGGTTGTTTCTTCACTATATATGATATGGGTTGCGCGATGGATGAAAAAAAGATGCAGGAACTCCTGGAAAAAGTGAGTAGCGGCGGGTGTACTGTTGCCGATGCTTTGGCTGAATTGAAGAATTTCCCTGCGGAGATGCTCTCGTGCGCCCACCTGGATCATCATCGGCGTCTGCGCACCGGAGTTCCGGAAGTAGTGTACGGAGAGAACAAGAGTGCCGGGCAGATTGCGGATATCCTGCGGAAACTTCTTCGGTTTTCTCCGATGGTAATGGCCACACGGGTGAGCCAGGAAAAAGGGGAGGCAGTATGTCTGGAGATCCCCGGGCTCATCTACCATGAGGCAGCACGGATGTTGACTGCGCAGTTGGTGGAAAATGATCAGGATACACATGGCGGGGCAGGGCTGGTGTTGGTTCTCGCAGCCGGCACATCTGACATCCCTGTGGCGGAAGAGGCTTTTGTTACTTTGCGATGTATGGGAAGTGCGGTTGAAAGGTTTTATGATGTGGGGGTGGCCGGAATCCATCGGCTGCTTTCGCGCCGAGATCTTCTTGAGAAGGCGGGTATTTTGATTGTTGTCGCTGGGATGGAGGGTGCACTTCCCAGTGTGGTTGGCGGCCTGGTGGACAAACCAATCATAGGGGTTCCCACCAGTGTCGGTTACGGTACAGGCCTCGGAGGTATTGCCGCGCTTCTGGGTATGCTTAACAGCTGCGCTCCGGGGATTGCGGTTGTTAATATCGACAATGGCTTTGGCGCCGCCTGCATGGCGGCAAGAATCAGCAAGCTGATCAGCGGGCAGACGAAAATTTAGAGATTATTATGTGTGTGGCCGGATGATTTTTTTGGGAGGCAAGCCTGGAAAAGCCGGGATTTCCAGTTGGGCCATGGGAAATATTTAATTGGGCATCGCAGAAAAACAACGAGTTACGTCTCTGGGGCACATGGGGGGCTTGTTTTTTGAGATTTCCGCAATATTGCTGTTGACAAGGGGGGGCGCTTCGGCTATTTTGGCCCCCGAACGATAACCTGACACCATGACGAGAGCCTCTGTAAAACGTCATAAAACATCTTGACGGGCTCCGGTGTTTCGGTTATCATTTCTTTTCGTCCAATAATTGGGCGGCCCCGGTTTCCGGGGCGCAGCGATCATTGAAAACTGAATAGTGAAGAAGTAAAAGATGGGCCCCA
>JAHJTI010000195.1 GCA_018829945.1 Pseudomonadota bacterium
AGCCGCACCATCTGTTGCAAAAGCTACATCAACCATAATTCTTTCCTCCGATTCAATTTAAGCCTTCGTTTATAACCGTTGCAAAACTGTAATGCCGTAGCGACTCCTGGATTTTCCAGGCCGACCGCCAATCGCCTGCGCCTTTATTATTCAACCATCCGCTTGGAGTAAAAATCCCGACGGAACCGGCTGAAACGATCTTCTTCAATGGCCTTGCGTATCCGGGCCATGAGTCCCACATAATAATGCAGGTTGTGGATGGTGTTCAACTGCGAGGAGAGTATCTCCCTTGCCATGAAAAGATGCCGCAGATAGGCGCGGGAATAATTGCGGCAGGTGTAACAGTCGCACTCCTCATCCACGGGGTGATGGTCATCCTGATGGCGAGCGTTTTTTATAACAAGCCTGCCGCTTGAAGTAAAGAGCATTCCGTTTCTGGCGTTTCTCGTGGGCATGACGCAGTCGAACATGTCGATGCCCCGATAGACCGCTTCCACCAAGTTTTCAGGGGTCCCGACCCCCATGAGATATCGGGCATGATCGGCCGGCATGAGGGCCGCAATCTCTTCGGTGATCTCCATCATCAACTCGGCAGGCTCGCCCACGCTCAAACCTCCCAGGGCATAGCCGTCAAAGCCGATTTCCACCAGCTCTTCCACCGCCTTGGCCCTGAGGTCGGGGTACATCCCCCCCTGGATGATGCCGAACAGCAACTGCCCCCTTTCCTTATGGGCGGCGCGGGAACGTTTGGCCCAGCGACCGGTGAGGTCGGTGGATTCAATGGCTTCCTTGCGGGTGGCCGGGTAGGGAATGCAGGTGTCCAAACACATCATGATGTCGCTGCCCAGGGCCTCCTGCACGGCCACGGCATCCTCCGGGCTCAAGAAGAGATTGCTTCCGTCGAGGTGCGACTTGAAGGATGCGCCTTTTTCGGTGATCTTGGTGAGATCCTTGAGGCTGAAAATCTGGAACCCGCCGCTGTCGGTAAGTATCGGTCGATCCCAGTTCATGAAGCGGTGCAACCCGCCGAAGCTGCGGATCAGCTCATGGCCGGGCCGGATGTAGAGGTGGTAGGTGTTGCCGAGGATGATCTGGGCGCCCAGTTCTTTCAGGTTTTCCGGAGTCACGCCCTTGACCGTGGCCTGGGTGCCCACCGGCATGAACACCGGGGTCTGCACCGTGCCGTGCAGGGTGCGCACCTCGCCGCGCCGGGCGGCGCATTCGCTTGATTGGCTGTGCAGGGTAAAAGGAGATGTCATCACAGAGCCCATAAGGTGAACAACTCATCAATGCCCTTGCGGGCCAGAACTGCCATCCGGCCGAAATCCTCGGGCCAGAAAGGCTTGCCTTCGGCGGTGCATTGGGTTTCCACCCAACGGCCATCCCCGGTCATAACGAAATTCGCATCCACCTCGGCCGCGGAATCTTCGCTGTAATCCAGATCAAGCAGGGGTTGGCCGTCAACTATGCCGGCGCTGATGGCAGCCACCGGCAGGATCTCCGGCATCGTGGCCAAAATCGCCTCCCGGTGCATGCGGACAAGGGCATCCCGCATGGCAATGGCCGCACCGGTGATTGAAGCGGTGCGGGTGCCGCCGTCAGCCTTGATCACGTCGCAGTCAACCCGGAGAGTCACTTCGCCAAGAAGATTGAGATCCACCATGGTCCTGAGCGAACGGCCGATCAAGCGCTGGATTTCATAGGTGCGTCCGGACCGACCCTTGGCCGCCTCCCGTTGCATCCGGCTGCTGGTCGAACAGGGCAACATGCCGTATTCCGCCGTGAGCCACCCCTGGCCTTTTCCTTTGAGAAAAGGAGGTACGCTGGTTTCCAGGGTGACAGCGCAGCATACCTGGGTCCCGCCCATGGTGATCAGCAGCGAGGCATAGGCTTGGGGCTGGAAGCCCTTTTCAATAGTGACCGGCCGCAGCGCATCCGCTGCCCGTTGATCGTTTCGCATGATTTAAGTTCCTGGAAATTAATAATGAAGAGAGTGCTTGTTTGATCGTCCCGCAAAAGCTGCCCTTCGACAGGCTCAGGCCGAACGGAAGTGTCTTAATACATTTAGGGGCTTGACTAGTTGAGTCCTAAATGTATATTCCGTCGCCTTTAGAACTGTTCGTACTGACCCATTTCCGTTCGTGCTGAGCCTGTCGAAGCACCTGTTTGAAGCAGGTTCCGAATTGTCCGCCATTCAATATTTTTACAAATCAAGAAAAGTGGTGTCCCGATTCAACACCCGACACCCATCTTTTTCAACCACGGCCATATTCTCCAAACGTATCCCGCCCCAGTTGGGAATGTACACTCCCGGCTCCACCGTAACCACCATTCCTTCGGCAAGGGGTTTACGGTTGCGGTAGTTGAGCGATGGCCCTTCGTGGACGTTGAGGCCTACTCCGTGGCCCAGGCCATGGCCGAACCGCTCGCCTAAGCCTGCCCGTTCGATCACGTTGCGGGCGATCTTATCAACCACCATGCCGCTTATTCCCTCCCGCAGGCTGTTGAGCCCGGCCAACTGTGCCTTTCGTACCAGGCGGAACAGCGCGATTGTCTTGGTGTCGGGCGGCCCCAGCACCACGGTTCGGGTCATATCCGAGCAATAGCCGTCCAGAACAAGGCCCATGTCGATGACAATGGTTTCCCCAGCAACCAGCGGCCGGTCGGATGGAACCGCGTGGGGCAAGGCCGCGTTGGGTCCTCCGGCAACGATGGTTTCAAAACTCGGTCGCTCCGCGCCCTTGAGCCGCATACAGTTTTCAAGAGCGTGAGCCACCTCCTTTTCGGTCTGGCCCGGTCGCAGAGTCTTGTAAATCTCCTGAAACACCTCCTCGTTCAGAAGCACCGCGCGTTCGATCAGGGCCAGCTCCGCATCGTTTTTTTGCAGCCGCAGCTCTTCGATAAATCCGGTGAGCGGCTCCAGCTCGACCTTGAGGCTGTCCGCCAGTTTGGTCAGGGTCTGAGAGGTGGAGTGGAGAAAATAATGGCTCTCAAAGGCCAATCTTTTGATGCGCTGCTTCCTGAGCAAGGAACGAAGCAGAGGGAACAACCCGCGGGGGTAGAGCTTGATCCGGAAATCCGCGGCCTCGTCTTCCGCCTGCAGATGAAAGCGGGAGTCGGTGAGCAGGTAAGGATCGCCCTCGCAGGGGATAAGCAGAACGCCCGCGCTTTCGTTGATCGAATGGTCCCTGGCCGTATAGCCGCTCAGATACCTCCGGTTTTCCGGCTGGGTAACCAGGATGGCGTCAAGCTGTCGCCGCTTCAGGCTGCGTCTGATTCTATCAAGGGCTCCCTGCATCAGCATGGCCATCAATGCATGAAGTGGACAAAAACCTTGACCCCGAACCGATAGAGCTTGCTGTGCAACCCCTGAATGGCCTGGGCAAGATCGGCCTGTCCGAAATCAACCTGATAGCGGAACGGCTTGTCCATTTCGGTCAGAAAACCGAAGCACGGCTTGTTGTAGCGCGCTTCCGCCCCGGTGGCATACCAGGCCCTGAACCTTTTTTCGACCTCGGGCAGATCTTTGGGATCAGCCTCTTCCACATCGAGCCAGATTTCTGCTTCCATGCCTCTCTCCTTTCCTGAACCGCAATCCCCGGTTACGGGGCAAGCTCCTTGGCCAGATGTTGCTCGACCAGATCTTTCAACTGTTTCAGAGCCTGACCATATTGCTCGTTGAGCTGACCTTGAATCCTGGCCCATTCCTCCTGAAACTTCGGATGCTGAGAGGGTTGCAGCTTCATGGCCCTGCCGGTCTGTTTGGCCAGATTCTGCTCCATCATTTCCATCTGCTGGCTGAACTGGGCTTCAAGCTGCTCTTTCAGCTGCTCGCCATGCTGCCGGTAGCCATCAAGAATCTTTTTCATTTCAGCCAGGACCTTGAGCAGTTGTCCATCCCCCTGACCGATCTCCACCAGGCCATGCATGGCTTTTTCGGCGAGTTCCTGCTTTTCCGCCTCACGGGCCAGAAAAATATTGCGCAGCATTACCTGCACCGCCCCTTTCCGTACGGACACTTTTTCCTCCGGAGACAAGACGGCAAGTTTTTCTCCCAGGCCGGGACCTTCTCCCCGCATATAAGCGGCGCCAAGACGCATGCCCTCTTTAAGCTGCTCGTCGGCGAGATAATTGCTTTCACCAGCCCCGGCAGCCATTTTTTCCGCGCGCTCCAACACCATATCCATGGTGCTCTTTATTTCCGCCATGGGAAACAGTCTCCTTTCGTCTTCATTAGTTTACGCCTTCCTGGGCAAACATACACCAGGGGTTCCCCTATTTCCAGCCTTGTCTCAATCCTATCGGGGGAAGGCGGCCATGATCCCGCCATCCACCGGCAGGGTGGCGCCGGTGGTGGGGGTCTGTTCGCTGGCGAA
>JAHJTI010000196.1 GCA_018829945.1 Pseudomonadota bacterium
AAAGAGGGGCATCTGATTACCGACGACATGTTTCAGTGGTATTCCGAGGCATCCATGCCGATTTTTTCTCCCAAAAAACCCAAGGTCGCCACTACTCTTGTCAAAACAACAAGTGAGTCGCCCCTGTGTCATGTCTCCGTGGGTAAATGGATGAAGGCTTCCGGCTATCATATCGGTAGTCCGGAGCGTAAAGACCGGTGCGCCCGGGTCGCGGCCAGCGTGGCCTATCATCTGGTTGAATTGCTCAATGATTGGAAAGACGGCAAGTACGTTGCCACGGGAACCCATTCTCCGGTCAAGGATTTCGGTATTACCGCCCAGATGAACTGCATGGAATGCCATGCCGGCGGCGTGCCCACACCTCCCATGGCCAAGAAATAATGCTCCATTTTCCGGCGTAAGCCCGGAAGCCCTCCTGGAAACGGTCGCCCACCATCTTTTTTGCAACCGTTTCCAGGGGGTCCCCATCCCTATCCTCAGACGTTTTCTTTCAAATCCCAGAGTTGTTTGTTTTCTCGTTTTGCCGACAATACCCTGGATTTTTCCCCATTATTCCGGGTAAGCTGTTGCCAAAGACAGCCGGGTCGAAGAGATGCTTCATATTCTCCGGCAGCCCTGGGGCGTATCCTCTTGAAATGGTGGGGCAATGCAGGCGGAAAAATGGGAAGAGGCGTATCTGGCGCAGAGTCAGGATGCCGCAGTGGGAAGGATGTTTCGCGGGATTATTCATAACCTCGGCGGGATTATCCAGGTTTTTTCCCTGCACACGGATCTTTCGGCAATGATGCTGGACAAGGCCATGGCGTTATTGGCGCAGATGCGTATGGCCTCTCCATCACCGGAGGTGGACACTCTGCGGGAGCTTCTTGCGCGTCGGGCCGATTCACTTTCCCAGATGCAGGGAAAGGTGGTGCAGAGCCAGAAGATCCTGCAACGCACTATGATTTTGCCGGATTTTCGTCAGCTTCCCGGTAGCGTCCCCTATACAATTAATTCGATTATTGAAACCGAGATGGAGTTCCTTTCCGCTGATTCGGCGTTTAAGCACAAGGTGCGCAAAGAAATGATCCTGGCCGAATCGCTGCCGTCCCTGACGCGGTTTCAGCTCGAGTTGCATCAGATCGTGCATATTGTGTTGTGTAATGCCCTGGAATCCCTGCAGGGCGTGGCAGATGCGGAGATCGTGATCGAAACCGCCCGGGAAGGCGAGGGTATCGGCGTGCGCGTGCAGGACAACGGGCCCGGCTTGACCACCGAGGCATCGGCGCATCTCTATGAACCGTTTTATTCCACAAAAGAAGGAAAAGGGCATCTCGGCCTCGGGCTGTATCTGGCCAAAAAGCTCATTACCCGGTGCGGCGGCGAAATAACATGTGAAAGCAGCCCCGGTTGCACCAATTTCCATCTGTTTATTCCCCAAGAGGCTATGAAAATATGAGGCAGACCAGCGGGAAAAAGGGTCAGATGCCCAGCGAAGAAACATGCACGCCCGGCACCCTGTTTGTGGTGGCCACCCCCATCGGCAATCTGGAGGATATAACCCTCCGGGCCTTGCGTATCCTGCAGGAGGTGGATTGCATTGCCGCCGAAGATACCAGGCATACCAGAAAGCTTCTCAGTCATTTCGATATCCATACCCCGCTCATGAGCTACTACAAGGACAAAGAGGCGATCCGTGCCCAGGAGATTGTGGCGCGGCTGCTTTCCGGCCAGCGGGTTGCTTTGGTTTCCGATGCCGGGACACCGGGCATTTCGGATCCGGGCGGGATTTTAGTACAAAGCGCCTATGAACATGGCATCCCCGTGGTTCCGGTTCCCGGGGTTTCCGCTCTGGCGGCCATTCTCAGCGTTGCCGGCTTGCGGGAAGCCACCCATCTTTTTTTGGGCTTTTTGCCGTCGAAAGCGGTGGAGCGACGGAAATTTCTGAAGGGACTCAAAGGCGAGGTGCATCCCCTGGTTTTTTATGAGTCTCCCCGGAGGATAGCGGCAAGTCTTGCCGATTGCCTAGCGGAACTGGGTGACCGCCGGATGGTTGTCGGCAGGGAACTCACCAAGGTGCATGAGGAAATTGTTTCCGGAGATCTGGCGCAACTTGCCGCCATGTTCAAGGCCAGGGCATCCATCAAGGGCGAGTTCGTGGTGCTCATCGAGGGTGAGCGGGCAGCGGCTCCGCAGCGGCCGGACAATCTCGAGGATCTCCTGCGCTGGTATCGGGATAAGTCCGGTGGCAGCCTGAAAGACGCGGTGGCAAGTATTGCCAAGGATTTGGACCTGTCCCGCTCCGAGGTATATCAGAAAGCATTGACGGTGTGGAAAGAGTCGGCATGACAAAACAACACGACACGGGCGCATCCATGGCGACGTTGCCGGAGCAGGAGCAGATCTGATGTGGCAAAAAATACTCCTTATCGCCGTGGCCGGGGCGTGCGGTACCCTGGCCCGGTATGGCCTGGCAGGATTGGTGCAGCGGGTGGCAGGACCAAGTTTCCCCTGGGGGACTGTTTCGGTGAATGCTCTGGGCTGCCTGCTCTTCGGCCTGATATGGACCCTGACCAGCGAGCGATTCCCCGGTACCGGCGAGATGCGGATTATCGCGCTCACCGGGTTTATGGGCGCTTTCACCACTTTTTCGACCTTTATCGCCGAGACCGGGAATCTTCTGGCAGACGGTGAGCATTGGTACGGATTAGGCAATGTTGTGCTGCAGAACGTGGTGGGGCTGGTGCTTTTTTTTCTTGGGATGGCTCTGGGCAGGTTCATTTGAAGTGCGCGGCTGCAGGATACCGCATCTTCTTTGTCATCGGCCTGCTCATGTGCAACAGCACACTTCGTAGGTCTCTTTCGCGAATCTGCGGCACCCTGCAACCGCTTATCGATGTGGGGACATGGTGCGCTTGATTCTCTTCTCCCGCGTTCAGTTACGTTTTAAGGGTCATTGTGATGCGGGCGTAAATGAGTGATGGTGTAAATACAAAAGGAGGCATGGCTATGGAACTTCCCTCGGAAGCGGAACTGCTCCGCATTTTCATCGGCGAAACCACCAAGCTCGGCCAACGGCCGCTGTATGAACTCATTGTCGAGGAGGCCCGCAAGCGCGGCTTGGCCGGGGCCACAGTCATTCGCGGGATCATGGGATTTGGCAAGAACAGCCGCATCCACACCGCCAAAATCCTGCGGCTGTCCGAAGACCTGCCGCTGATCATTGAGATCGTGGACAAGCCCGAGCGCATCGCCGCTTTTCTGCCCGATCTGGAGAGCATGATCGACGAGGGACTGGTTACCCTGGAAAAAGTTCGGGTGATCGCCTACCGAGGTAAGGAAAAGGAATAAGGGCTTGGGATATTCTGCCGGAACGGAGGAGGGGAATGGCTCGTCAGATTGATCAGGTCGCGCTCATGGAATTTGTGCACAAGCGGCGCAAGGCCACGGGCGGATATGGTGCCACCCCGCGGCTGCCCGCAACCATTCAGGACACCTTTCAGGCCTTGGCCATTATTCTTGTTCTGGGGGGAAAGCCGCCCACCCCGGAATCGGAACCTGCGCTGGCCGATTATCTTGCCCGCATGCAGTCTGTCCCCTGGCTGGGGATCGACACCACTTTTCGCCTCCTGCTCACCTGCCATATTTGTGGACTTAGTGTGGATAAGGAGCGGATCCGCGCTCATCTTGACGCCTGCCTGACCAGGGATACATCTCTTTCCACCATCTATTATGTGCGCAGAATTGCCCGGGAGATTCTGGAAGAGGAACCGGATTTTCCCGGCAGCCAGCGCTCGTTGTTTTTGCCTGCCCGGTGCGCGGTGCAGGATGTGGCCAGGTTTCTTTTTTTAAAAAAGATGGATGGTCAGCCGGTAGGGGGATCGGGCGAGCTGTCCGGCTGGCTCCAGAGCACACAGAACGGCGATGGCGGATTCGGCTTTTTCCCGGGGACCACTTCTTTTCTTGAAAATTGCCATGCCGCTCTTGCGGGCTTGAGCTTTTTGGGTGCGAGGCCCAATGATTCGGCCAACCTCAGGGCCTTTATCGTCAGTTGCCAAACCGGAAGAGGCGGTTTTGGCCGGAGTCCGCGCGCAGCGCCTTTTCTTGACGCCTCCTGGCACGGTATTGCCAGTCTTCGCTTGCTTGAGGAGATGGAAGGGCGATCAGCCGGAGTCTTGCCGGAAATTTCAAGCCGGCGTGCCCATTTGTTGCTGTCTGTTTAAGATAAGAAGAAATTCCAGATATACTTGCCTGCCGTGAATACAAGGCATGCCGCCAGAATCCATTTGATGAATTTGGCAGGCACGAACTTTTGCAGCCGTGCCCCACAGTACATTCCTGCAAATCCTCCGATCCCGAAGAGGAAGCCCAAAAGCCAATCCGGAGCGATGACCATTCCAGGGTAGTAGGGTGCAAGAATCTGGTAAAAGGCAACCCCGGCCACCGAGGTGACAAAGGTGCCCATCAGGGACGCACCTGCCACGGTATATATCGGCAGCCCGAAAAAGCTGACCAGAAACGGGGCAATGATCGCCCCGCCCCCGATGCCGTACACCCCTCCCACCATGCCGACGACGAGACTCAAGGCCATCAACCCCACAGCGTTGACCGTGAAGGTATCTCCGTAAAATTCGTAAACGATCCGGGTGGGTGTCCATTGAAGGACCTTGACCCGGGGAAGGTGTTCAGGAGAGGGCGGTGGCTCTTTCTCCGTTGCCCGGGTCTGTTGTGTGAGCCACCGCTGAAAGCGTTCCTCGGTGGTGGGGGTATCTCCCTTGTTGCAGCGGCATGTCAGGTCTTTGAGCAGCCTTCCCCCCACATACAGAAGGACCAGCCCGGCAAAGAGTTTGAAATGTTTCGGGTCGGGCAGGTATTTGATCCGGACAATGGCCCCGACGAGCACGCCGGGCAGGGTGCCGATGATCACCACCCAGGTCAGGGGCCAGAGCATCCGTCCTTCCTTGAGATACCTATACACTCCGCTGGGAATGGCCACGATGTTGAACAACTGGTTGGTCGAACTGACCGCCGGGCTGGTGAAGCCCAGGAAACTGACCTGAAAGGGAAGCAGCAGAAAAGCCCCGCTCACCCCGCCCATGGAAGTGAAAAATGAAATCGCGAAGGCGATCAGGGGCGGCACCAGCGGACTGACCTCAATGTCTGCAACCGGAAAATACATCAGTTATTCCCTTTGACTGGGACGGTTTTCAAAGCTGCGTCCACCACCTGGCGGACCTCAGTCAGACATCAACGGCCTGTGGGGTTTTTCTCCGCGCATCGGCATTGGCCGCCTTTTTTCTCCGATACAATGCGCTCCATGATCAGCGAACGTCCGTGGCGAAAAATGTCCTGCTCTATATCTTCTTCAGTGTAGCCAAAACAGTAACATATCTGACGCGACATGTGGGGCCTCCGATGGACAATGGATGAATTTTTATGATGCTGATTCTATATCCTGACAAGTGTCGGGGCAAGATATGTTTTATCGGAATTAAAAAGGAACAAGTGCCTTAGCATGCTGACAGACAATTAATTTCGAGAGGAATTTTCTTGGTTGACTTCCTGACACACAAATGATACTCCCGGTGTGTTCATAACAATTTGATGGATTATCTTCTTGCGTCTTTAAAAAAATATTTGGTGTGAATTAATGTCCTTCCGGCAAGATGGTTCGTCGTGGATACGGCGGGTTGTACTGTGTTGCGTCTGGGTATGGGTAAGTGGTTTGCCTGTGCATGTTCTGGCACAGGTTCTTTCGCCCACAGACGCGGCTAATCAGGAATTTTTACGCCAGCAAGAGCGTGAGCGTGTCTTGCGCCGGCAGCAGGAGCAACGTCCCGATGTGCGGTTACCTGTTCTACTCGTTCCTGATTTAAATCGACTGCCTCTGGATGAATCGCCCTGCTTCGCAATTCAGCATATTGAGTTGGAGGGGGATGCCTCTGAAAAATTTCAGTGGGCGTTGGCCGCAGCAAACAAAACAGAAGATAATCAGGATGATGTCGCCATTGGCCGCTGTTTGGGTACGCGCGGCATCAATCTGGTGATGCGCCGGGTGCAAAATGCCTTGGTAAATCGTGGGTATGTTACTGCCCGAGTTTTGGCTGAACCACAAAACTTGAGTCTCGGCACACTCAAACTGACCCTGATTCCAGGCCGTATTCGTAGTATCCGTTTTGCGCCAGGGACCAGTGCACGGGCCACACAATGGAATGCAGTACCTGCCAGCCCGGGTGACTTGCTCAATCTGCGCGATATCGAGCAAGCGTTGGAGAATTTCAAACGGGTGCCAACCGCCGAGGCGGATATTCAGATCACACCCGCCGAGGGGCCGGATGCGCAACCGGGTGAGAGCGATCTGGTCATCCAATGGAAACAAGGCGTTCCCCTGCGCTTGAGTGTTTTTGCCGACGACTCCGGGGCCAAGGCAACGGGGAAATATCAAGGTGGAGCAACAATCTCCTTTGATCATTTGTTGACATTGAATGACCAAGCCTACCTGAGTTTAAATCATGATCTGGAGGGCGACGGTTCCGACCCGCAGGGTACGCGCGGGTTTACCGCCTATTATGCACTGCCCTTCGGCTATTGGCTGCTCGGCTTCACCACCGGCAGCAATCGCTATTACCAAACAGTGGCGGGTGTCAATCAAGATTATGTTTACAGCGGCGAAAGCCGCAATAGCGACATCAAGCTGTCGCGTCTCGTTTACCGCGATGCCGTACGTAAAACCACGCTTTCCTTGAGCGGTTGGAAGCGTACCTCTCAAAACTATATCGACGACACCGAAGTGGAAGTGCAACGTCGGCGCATGGCCGGGTGGGAAGGTGGCATTGCGCATCGGGAATTCATCGGTGCCGCCACCCTCGATTTGAACGCCAAATATCGCCGTGGTACGGGTGCCTTGAATGCTTTGCCCGCCCCGGAAGAACCCTTTGACGAAGGCACATCCCGCCCTAAAATCGTCATGGCCGACGCGCAGTTGAATCTCCCCTTTGTTGTTGGTGCGCAACATCTCCGCTACACCGGCACTTGGCGCGCGCAGTGGAATCATACGCCCTTGGTGCCGCAAGATCGTTTTGCCATCGGCGGGCGCTACACCGTGCGCGGGTTTGATGGGGAAAATTTGCTTTCCGGGGACCGGGGTTGGCTGATTCGTAATGATCTGGGATTTGCCCTATGGGAAACGGGTCAAGAGCTGTATCTGGGGATTGATTACGGAGAAGTGGCTGGACCGAGTAGCGAGTACTTGATCGGCACCCGTTTGACTGGAGGGATATTGGGCCTGCGGGGTGGTTACAAGGGGCTGGCCTATGACATGTTTATCGGGCAGCCGCTGAACAAACCCGATGGCTTTAGTTCGGTTGCCGGTGTTGTAGGCTTCAATGTCAATTGGTCCTTTTAAAGGAGCAGCCATGCGTTTCAACACACCTACCCCTTTGGATATTATCGCTCCGGGGTTGATTGAGGAAAGTTGGACAGAAGCAGAGGTGTTCGGCAGTGCTGTTTGGTTGTGGATGCACTCTTCAACCCATCGTGAACGGCCCCTGCATACCCTGTCGGCAGTGTTGTTGCCTGCTATCAAACAGAGGCAGTTTATCCTGGCTTCGGAAGCAGGCAGGCCGGTGTTTTATCTGGCCTGGGCCAATCTGAGCCAGGAAGCGGAGCAGCGTTATTTGCAACAGCATCCCGTTTGCATGCCGGAGAGCGATTGGAACAGCGGCGAACGCATGTGGATACTAGACTGGGTCGCGCCCTTCGGACATACCCGAATCATGCACCGATTGCTCAAACGGCAATTGTTTGCCGATCGTTGTGCTCGCTCCCTCGACCACCGTGGTGATGAGCGTGGTTTGAAGGTCAAAACCTTTCGTGGCATGGCCGTCCTGCCCGAAGAAGCGCAAGCCCGGTTGCAACAACCTTTTGTGCATTCCATGTGATGGTTGATTCCATCATTTTCATTCATCTTATCTTGAGGACTTTTTATGAAACTCGCATTCCGTTCTTTAGTGACCTGCAGTGTTGTAATGCTGTTGTTGGGTGCCGGCGCAACGGCGCATGCTGAAGAGACCAGCTTTACCGGGGCATCGCTTGCCCTCGGGCTCGGTTCGGCGCGCAATCAAGTTGATTACGGGGGAGATTTGGCCGGGCAAACCAGCAAGGAAACCGATACCGTCGGGATACTCGATGCCTCATACGGGATCAATCTCGCACCGCAATGGCTTGTTACGCTTGGGGCGACCTATGATCTGAATAAAACCGATTTCGGCACCGTAAGCTACGTCGATGGCGGCAATACCTATAGCGTCGATGGCCAACTCAAAAATCATTTCTCGTTTTATGTGGCGCCGGGATACCGGCTGTCGCCCAACTGGCTTGTCTATGCCAAGCTTGGCTGGCACCACGCCAAGGGCGAATTTAACGACAACAGCCAGCTTGGCTCGGGCGAGACCACCCATAACGGGGTGGGATATGGTCTGGGCACCAGTATTGTGCTGACTAAGCAAATCGAAGCGCGCCTTGAAGTCCAGCACATCGACTTCAACCGCGAGTCGGCCTTGCAGTCGGACGGCAAGCCCGAAACGAATCAGGCCGTTGTCTATCTGGGCTACCGTTTCTGATTTTTAGCATTTGTGTCGCATAAAGGGGGGGACGAATGAATAAGCATTGTTACCGTATGGTCTTTAACAAAGCTCGCGGCATTCTCATGGCCGTTGCGGAAATCGCGGCCAGTCACACCAAGTCCAGTGGCGAAACATCGGGAAAGACTGTTGTGCCAAGGGCTGTGCGGGGCAGTGCTTTTCGTGCCGTTACCTATAGTGCTTGGGCAACACTCGTCGTTAATACTGCTGGGTTCATCATCTGGCCGGCCATCGGGCAGGCGCAAATCGTGGCCGATCCGAGTGCCCCGGCCACCCAACGTCCGATCATTCTGGCGGCGCCCAATGGGGTGCCGCTGGTTAATATTCAAACCCCCAGCGCTGCCGGGGTCTCACGGAACACCTATAGCCAGTTCGATGTCCAGCAACAAGGGGCGATTCTCAACAATGCGCGCACCAATGCGCAAACCCAGTTGGGTGGTTGGGTGCAAGCCAATCCCTGGCTTGCCACCGGCAGCGCGCGCGTTATCTTAAATGAGGTCAACTCCAGCAATCCGAGCTTGCTGCAAGGGTATGTTGAAGTTGCCGGTAGCCGTGCCCAAGTGGTTATAGCCAACCCGGCCGGCGTTACTTGCGACGGTTGTGGCTTTATCAACTCAAACCGCGCCACCTTGACGACGGGAACACCCATCTTCAGTGGCGGCAATCTCGAAGGGTATCGCGTGCAGGGCGGGGTCATCAATATCACCGGTGCCGGACTGGATACCAGCACCGCCGACTATACCGACTTGCTTGCCCGTGCCGTGCAGGTCAATGCGGGTATCTGGGCGAAGCAACTCACCGTTACGGCGGGTGCCAACCGGATTGACGCCGATCACACCGTGGCGACGCCGATTGCCGGAAGCGGTGCGGCACCTGTTTTTGCCATTGATGTTGCCCAACTTGGCGGGATGTATGCAGGCAAAATCATCCTGGTCGGCACCGAAGCAGGGGTGGGCGTGTGCAACGCAGGCAATATCGGCGCCAGCGTCGGGGAGGTGATCGTTACTACTGAAGGGCGTTTGGAAAACGCGGGCCGCATCACGAGTGCCAGCCACACCCAGATCGATACCTCCGCTGGCATTGACAACAGTGGCACGATCTATGCCCAGGGAAACGCCAGCCTCACCACCCGCGATAATATCGACAACAGCGGTGTGATTGCAGCCTTTGGCAATACCATGCTCGCAGCTACAGGCGCGAACAGCCAAATCAACAGCACCAACACTTCGGTGCTCGGCGCGGGGGTGCAGGCCGACGGCAGCCTTGGCAATAGCGGGGCACTCAGCGTCAACGCAAGTAAATCGTTTACAGCCCAAGGACAGAATCTGAGCGGTGGCAAACAAGTCCTGGCCGCACAAGCCATCAATCTCTCCGGCAGTCAAACCAGCGCCAACGGCGATATCGCGGTGACCGCAAGTGCCGGTGATATCGATCATGTCGGCGGCAATTTGCAAGCCAATGGTACTGTCGATTTAAGTGCCGTCAATGCGATAAAAAACGACGATGGCGTCATTATTGGCAATCAGATCACCATCAATGGCGATAGCCTGAGCAACCAAGACGGCCATATTAGCCAGTCGGGGCTTGGTCACACCAGGATCACTACCGTTGGGGCCATTGATAATCGCGGCGGTGTTCTTGCCAGTAATGGGGTAAATCTGTTCCTGCAATCAGAGTCGTTGGACAACAACAGCGGGGACCTTACTTTGACGGGTTTCGGGCTATTGACGGTGCGCAGCGGAAACCTAAGCAATAGTGGAGGAATGCTTGCAACCAATGGCGGAGTCGATATTGTGGTCACCAGCCTGGATAACAGTGATGGCGCGATTTACGGGAAGAGCAATCTTACTGTTCAGTCCAGCGGCGTTTTTAATAATCAAAGAGGTCTCATTCAGGCCGATGCTGATCTGGATGTTGTCGCAGCTGCGGTATTGAACAACGCTAACGGCCGCATTGAGACCACCGGTGCGGCCAGTTCTGCCGCTGTCTCGGGTTTAAGTATTGACAATATCGCCGGTCGGATCGTCAACAACGGCTCAGGAGCAACCGTAGTGACAGGCGGCGTAAGCATCATCAACAACAATGTAGCGAATATTCAGGGAATGGGTGTCATCGGCGGCAACGGCGAGGTGGTAATCAACACCGTGAATCTGGCCAATACCCAGGAAGGTCAAGTGGTTGCAGGCGGCAATTTACATCTTAATGCCGGCAGTAGTCTGAATAACAACGCCGGTGTGCTCTTTGCCAAGGCCAACCTGATTGTGAACCAACCAGAGGCCACGCTCAGCAATGTGGGCGGGCATATCGGCGCATCGGGTGATGTCGATTTGGCGGTGACAAGCCTGGACAATACCAATGGTCAGATTGGTACTATGCAGAACTCGGGCGGGAATCTCGGGATTTTGGCCATCGACAATGTGACCAATACAGGCGGTGAAATTGCCTCTGGCCAGGATTTGCGCATGACGGCCAATGCACTGGTCGGAGAGGGGGCAGTGATCGGCGGACGTGACGCCAATCTCAGCTTGCAGGGCGATTATACGCAGACAGCGGGGAACCAGGTCACCGCCAACCGGAATCTGAATTTCAGTATGACGGGAAATTTGACCAACACAGGTACGTTGCTGGCAGCTGGCAACCTTGTTGTGAACGCAGTCAATATCGCTAATCAGGGGGAGTTGGGTGCGGGGGACAAGCTCAGCGCATATACCACAATATTGAGCAACACCGGCAGCATTATCGGTGGAGATGTCGCCATTACGGCCAGCCAAAAAATTGAGAACGTGGGGCCGTCTGCCTTTATTGGCGCGAGCAATGCTTTGGGGAAACTGGAGTTGCTGGCCTCAGCCATAGAGAATCGTGATGAGACAACCGCAACCGACACCTCGGCGTTGACTACGATCTATGGCCTGGGACAGGTTGTTCTTGCCGGGAGCAAGGACGCAGTTTCCGGGCAATACGCGAGTGCCAGTCATGTTCTCAATAGCTCCGGTCTGATTCAGTCCGGAGGGGATATGTCGATCCATGCGGATACGCTGACCAATACCCGCCGGGTCTTGGTGGCATCAAATACTTTCACGCAAGTTGGGCAGGCAAACGGATCTGTTATTTGGACCATAGCCAATCCCGATGTGCCAGGCGGGCGTTACATTGAGCCGCCCCACGAAGGGACCTGGAACAGTCATTACGTTCAGACCGATTACACTGAGAAGCTTTATCGCAACAGCTTTGCCCGCATCAGCCCGGAGGGGCGGATTATTTCCGGCGGCAATCTCAATCCGGCGGTAAATCTTTTGCAGAATTACTGGAGCAAGGTGACTGCCGCCGGGAATATTTCCTTACCCGGCGTTACCCTGGATCAGGACAGTTGGCGGGGCGCCATGCCCTATCTTCAGCGTGCTGTGTACAATGGCACCTATCTGTATCAAAATTATAAAGGAATATACTGGAGGATGGCTTGGCCTGGTCCGCAAACCATTGATACGCCACTGCCGGGATACGACTCATCGTTTATCGCGCAGGGCAATATCAGCGGTTCGGGTGCGACGATACACAATACAGCGGGCAGCACCACTGCCACCCCTCTGGGGATACAAGCCGGGCAGGCGATTCAGGGTACTGCCGGGGTTACGGTCAGGGCTATTGGCCAATCCCCCGTGCTGACTAACCTCAGCTTGCCGCCAGGAGGTCTGTTTCACACGAACACCAACCCGCAGGCCAGCTATCTGGTGGAAACGAATCCGGTCTTTGCCAACCGTGCGGAATGGCTGTCCAGCGATTGGTACTTCCAGCAGCTCCGCCTGGACCCCGCCATGATTCAAAAAAGGCTTGGCGATGGATTTTACGAGCAGAAACTGGTTAGCGAGGAGATACTGTCGCTCACCGGCAGAGCCATGCTTGGCGGTTACGCCAACGAAGAGGCGCAGTTCAGGGAGATGTTGACAGCGGGCGCGACCCTGGTGCAGGCCCTGGATATTCGCCCCGGCATCAGCCTCAATGCCGAGCAGGTCGCCAAACTGACCAGCAATGTCATCATCATGGAAACGCGGGTGGTCGATGGCAATTCGGTTCTCGTGCCGGTGGTCTACCTGTCCCAGTTCAATCAGGACGATCTGTTGCCGACAGGATCGATGATAGCGGCCACAAACATCGATTTAACCAACACCACGGGTGTTACCAATAGCGGGACCATA
>JAHJTI010000197.1 GCA_018829945.1 Pseudomonadota bacterium
CCATGGGAGGTGTGGGCACGCCGCCGGCATGGCATTCCATGCAGTTCATCTGGGCGGTAATACCGAAATCCTTGACCGGCGAATGGGTAGCCGTGGCAACGTACTTGCCGTCCTTCCAATCATTGAGCAATTCAACCAGATGATAGGCCACGCTGGCCGCGACCCGGGCGCACCGGTCTTTGCGCTCCGGACTACCGATATGAAAGCCGGAAGCTTTCATCCATTTGCCCACAGAGACATGGCACAGGGGCGATTCACTCGTTGTTTTAACAAGGGTGGTGGCGACCTTGGGTTTTTTGGGAGCAAAAATCGGCATGGATGCCTCGGAATACCACTGGAACATATCGTCGGTGATCAGATGGCCCTCTTTGCCGCCGGCAATCCTCGGGCCGATAATGGTGTTGGCAACGATGGCCGCACCGGCGTTGGAACCGCAGACCGTACCCCAACCCACCATGCCCCCCTCGAGAAAAACAAAGGCATCCGTGGGAAACGATTTGTACGGTTCACCGACTTTTTCGCGCAACTGACTGAAAACACTGTTGATGACCGCGGCGCCGCAAAAAACTCTGTACCACTCTTCGTAGGCAATCTCCGCGGTTTTGGCCGGGTCGAGCTTTTCATACGGCCACGGCCATTTTTCAGTGGAACCATCCTTGGCTTCGGCGGATTTCAGCAAACCGCCGAACTGGACCATGGCCACACTTGCCGCCAAGGCTCCGGTGCCGATCATCATCTGACGCCGAGATACTCCTTTGCTTTCCATGTTTTCATCATTTTTCATCGCCCATTCTCCTTGTCTGGATTGGATTGTACCCTTGCGCGACACCAAATCGCGCCCTGCCACATTGCAGTACGCCACATTGTGGTATCAAAAAGCCTAACACCGCAATCTTACGAAGACAATGAGGCAAATTGTCGCGGACTAAAACTGATCCCAAAAACAAGTTGGCGATCACTATCGAACATTTTTCCGATACCGTTCCCCACGCCAATGCCTTACAATATTTTGATGTTATGTGATGGTAGGTACTGCCATTGCGGTCGCAAAAAACGCCTACCGGGGAACCAAATATGCTTTTACTTGATGTTCCTTTTCTACCCGATCCGAATTATGTGGAATTTCTTTCCGACTTGAAGGACTCGCTGTATTCCGTTCATTTCAGCCTTTTTCTGGACAACATCCCCGACGGCCGCCATCGTCCCGCAGACAGTCCGGAATTCGCCGACCTGACTGCCGGTCTCTCCCGCCTGCCCGGCCCTAAAAAATACACCCTGCTGAACAGCCGCTTTCACCAGCCCCACCTTTACAGCGACAAGAGAGCGCTGGACGTAATCATCAAATCGCTCGACACCCTGCTGGCCGCCGGAACCCTCAACGGCATCACCATTGTCGATTTCTACCTGTTGCAGGCTCTTTCAGATGTTGCCCCGGAGGTTTGCTCCCGACTCGAAGCTATACCGGGGGTTAATTTCCAACTGGATTCCTTTGCCAAAGTGCAGGCCTGCCTTGCCGCCATCGGCAACACCGCTTTCAAGCCCCCGGCCAAACTCAATCTCGATCGCTGCCTCAACCGGCAATTCAATGCACTCAAAAAAATTTCAACCGCCTGCCGCAAGCACTTCCCCGAACTCAAACTGACACTATTGGCAAATGAGGGATGTCTGGACCACTGCCCATTCAAACTTACCCATGATGCCCAGATCGCTTTTGCCAATACCGGACTGGCAGCCAACGAAACCCATGCAGTCAACCGCGAACTCGGCTGCATCCGGGAGCTTACCGCGCGACCGGCGGAACTGTTCAAGTCCCCCTTTATCCGGCCTGAGGATCTGTATCAGTATGATGGAGTGGCGGAGGTGATTAAACTCTGCGGCAGAACCCTGGGACCCGCCTTTCTGCAACGGGTGGTGCGGGGCTATGCGAATCGGCAATATAAAGGAAATCTGCTGGACTTGATGGATACCATGGAGTGGCTGGCCAAGCGACTGCATGTGGCCAATGAGGAATTGCCTGCGAATTTTTGGGACAGAATTACGAGTTGCGACAGAAACTGTAACGCCTGTTTGTACTGCCGGGAACTGCTGAAAAAGTATGGTCGCCCCTTAGCTTTTCAGCTTGCTGATCTGCGGCGATAAAAGCACGGGGATGTCCCTAATTTTTTCCAAACAACTTAACTAAAAAGCGGATATGCCGCAGTACTAGACGTCCCGCTTGATTGATTTGTTATAAACTTTATATGAATATTTTGCCTTTTGCATACAACGTTGAATGTCCAGAAATCTTGACCCGACCTTCCATGTATTCACAAAACAATTCGCCCTTTCGACTTGATAGCTGATAGGCATGTAATTTGTTTTTCCCGAGTCGTTTTGCCCAATATGGAATTAAGGTGCAATGGGATGAGCCTGTTACTGGGTCTTCATTTATGCCAGCATTTGGGACGAAGAATCTTGATACAAAATCAGAGGTCTCTCCTGGAGCTGAAACGATTACTGCGAAATGACTCTTTATTTTTTTAATTTTGTCGAAGTCTGGAGTCATGTTTTGAATTGCATTTTCATCCTCAAATACTGCCAGCAAATCTCTTGATTCAAGTACATACCTTGGTTCAACCCCAAGAGCTTCAATAAGAATCTTGGGTGGCGCAACTTCAATTGGTGGCCTTGCCGGAAAATTCATGGAAAGCAACTCTTCGGATTTTTCTACTGATAATTCTCCGCTTGCGGTTTGAAATTTCAAGACTGTTTTGCTGAGATCGTAGTAGCTGAAAAGGACAAAAGCACTTGCCAGTGTGGCATGACCACAAAGGTCAATTTCGGTGGTTGGACTAAACCATTTCAGGTCATAATTCCCAGGAGATGTCGGAACAAGAAATGCTGTTTCAGACAGGTTGTTTTCTGCGGCGATTTTTTGCAACACATCATTGTCAAGCCAGGAAGTTAATACACAAACGGCCGCGGGATTACCACCGAATGCTTTGCTTGAAAATGCATCTACATGGAAAAATGGAATTTTCATATTTTTTGTTTATAACGACCAAGCTCAACAACGGCATTCAGCCGTCCGCTGTAGCGCCTTGTTCGTTCTCCTTATCGCGTATTTTCTCAATCGTGTCTTGCACTTCGGGCGTTTTCGAGGAAATCTGCGTTGCCGTTCCTTCCTTGAAACGGAAATCGCAATAATGACAGCCGTCGGCAAGCGTTTGGGTGCGGATAAGTCCCCATTCCATGGCATCGCTCAAGGCGATGTCTGACATGCAGATGTAAGGGGCAAACACCTCTCCCCCATGTTGCATCATAAAGCGGTGATTGCCGCACTGAAGGTAATTAACGCCCAAATCGAAAGCATTTCCCTCCCCAACGAGATACTCGACCTCGAAGTCACCAAAACGGACCTTTTGCTGTTGCCTCGCTCGCCTCGCCATAATCTTCCTCATAAGGCTTGAAAACATGAGACGCCTCAACAGCCACCTTTTCCATCGAGGAATCTTCGCGACTCTCAAACGCAACGCCTGATGGCACAGTTCCCAAGCCTCTGCAGGTGGCCTCCCATGTTTCGTCATCGCCTTATAAGCCGCGAGCTCTTGGGCGGTGATGAGGAGAAAGGTGTTCAACGCCCTCGCACGTACCCCTTTAATGTAAGGGATCTCCGGAATAAGCTTCTCATATTCCTGGTGGGCCTCTCTCTGCAGCGTACTGGAAAATTCCTCGCTGTAGCGTGCAAAAAGAGCGTCTTTCATCAATTCAGAGGTTCTATCAAAATCCTTCAGGAGCTTCTTTTTGCGCGAACTGTAGTACCCCCTTATCTGACTTGGCATTTCGTCTACCTCTTCATTTGTCTCGTTCCTCATGAAGGTTGGCGAACCTTGCTTCCAATTTGAATTCGAACATGTGCTATGCGGGATGGGCTAATATCCTTATAGACAGTTGTCGGGACAGCACAATATTGGCCCGCACTACGTAATATTATTACGGCACTAATCTCGATAATATTCAGGGAAATTGACATAATAATCGTTTCATTTTGCCCTCAGACGTAAATTAAGGAGCCAGGTCAGCATTTCAGATATTCAGCAAAAATCTCATGATCGATGCCCAACAATTAATTATCCTAGCAAACCTTCGTACCGACCACAACACAGAACCAATACGAAAAGATATCTGGATAATCTGCGCCGAAAACCGCCCCGCCTGTCTCCATCATCATTTTTTCTGATCAATACCAGATAGTTGTTTCGTTATTACCTATTGGCCAACCCCTCTTCCCTGCTGGTACATACATAGACTCAACTTCACCCAAACGGAGGAATACCAATGTTCAAAAAAATCGCATTATCCCTGGCCCTAACCCTGCTGGCTGCCGGTCCTGCCCTGGCAACCA
The DNA here is from genome assembly GCA_018829945.1 of Pseudomonadota bacterium. Taxonomy (GTDB): domain Bacteria; phylum Desulfobacterota; class Desulfobulbia; order Desulfobulbales; family Desulfurivibrionaceae; genus Thiovibrio. The sequence continues at coordinate 4,385 of JAHJTI010000197.1, forward strand.
ACTACATCAGCCCGGCAAACCTCAAAAAGATGCTGGATGAAAAGCAGGAGGTAATCCTGGTGGATATCCAGCCTGCTGCCGATTTCGCAAAGCAGCACCTGCCCGGCTCCATCGAAACCAATGCCTTTCCCGGCAAAACCGAAGAGGACAAAGGTCGTTTGGATAAGACTTTGCCTATCATCAATAGCGGAAAAGCGCAGGTTATAGTGCTCTGCCCCAGAGGCAAGAGCGGGGCAAAAAACAGCTACAATTACCTTATGACCAAAGGGGTGGATGAAAAGCGGTTACAGATTTTGGAAGGGGGTATCGCGGACTGGCCCTATGGGGAGATGTTCGTTAAGGGACGCTGATACAGCGTTTCACGCAAGTACCGTTCGGACTGAGCGTGCCGAAGGCCAGCAGTGACAAAAAGGCTGCGGTTCGACAGGCTCACCGTGAACGGAATAGAAAATCGACGAGAAAGTAAAAGAGGGCATCCCTGTGGGGTGTCCTCTTTTTTTACCCCCGTTCGTCTTCTTTTTTGGGCTGCATCTTGATGTAGATGACAACGAGCAGGGCTGAAAGGATCAGTACCCCGATGATTGCCTGATGGGAGTATTGCATGATCAGGTCCTGATTGCTGCCGATGAAATAACCGATCCAGGTGAGAATCGTCACCCAGATTCCTGCGCCAAGCAGGGTGTAGAGGGAAAACTTGAAGTGATTCATTCCGGCAAGACCGGCCGGAAGCGAAATAAGATGGCGAACCACCGGCAGGAGGCGGCCGATAAAGGTCGAGATCTCTCCGTGCCGCAAGAAAAAAGTCTCGACCTTGGCAAACTTTTCCTCAGTGATCCATACGTACTTCCCATACTTCAATAACAGAGGCCTGCCCAGATAATGGGAGGCGAAATAATTGAGGTAGGCGCCAAAGAGGCTGCCGAAGGTGCCGGAGAGAATAACGGGCAGCATATCCATTTTCCCCGCATGCACAAGATATCCGGCCGGGGGCATGACAACCTCGCTGGGGATTGGAATTACCGAACTCTCCATCGCCATCAGGATAAAGATACCCGGATATCCCATGGCTCCGATACTCTCCACGAGCCAGTTGATGATGTCATGCATGTGCCGCTCCTCTCTATGTTGATGGAGCGCTATTCTAAACGGTTCCGCTCAAAAAAACGACCAAATATGGTGTCCGATAGACTGGAGCGCTATTTCCGGCAACCGCATCCTGCCTGGTTTTTATTGTTCATAAGTGGTTGAACAACAGCGGTGAAGAAAAGCGAAGCCAGAGAGCCGCCCACCAATGGGCCCAACACATAAACGGTCAAAAATCCGTACCCGCTGTCGGGCATAGCGGCCTGCCTCCAGCCTGCCAGCCAGGCGAACAGCCGGGGCGAAAGATCGCGGGCAGGGTTGAGTCCGGCCTGGGTGAGCGGGGCCAAAATACAGATAATTACGGTAACGGTGAGGCCGATAAAAAGAGGGGCCAGGGCTTCATCAGGCCGCCCGACATTGCACCCCTCGGTCAGGGAAAAGATGAGAAAAACCAGAATAAATGTGCCCACCGCCTCGGCGCCGAAAGCGTTCCAAGCGCTTACCGCAACGACTGCGCCTGCACCGGGATTGGGATAGAACTCTCCAAAAATCATAGCGGTGCGCACCGACTCGGGAGCGCCGCGCACAATGGCGTGCATGTTTTCATAGGCGCCAATGGATGGTCCGAAAAGAAGATACAACAGGCAGGCTGCCAGAAAGGCTCCGGCGAACTGACCGCCAAGATACGCCGGGAGTTTGGCAGGAACCATGCGGCGGCCGATGACCATGGCCACGCTGACCGCAGGGTTAAGATGGGCGCAGGAGAGATGGCGGGTGGCATAGATTGCCAAGGTAACCCCGATCCCCCAGATGGCTGCCACCTGGAAAAGCCCGGCATGGGATGAAAACAGCACGGCTCCAGCCACCGAGCCGCAGCCGAAAAAGACCAAGATACAGGTGCCGATGGCTTCCCCGGCAAAGTCATGTAATCGATTCATCAAGACTCCCAACGGTAAAAAAAACCGTTATACCTTCGGGCACTGTGCACCCCCCTGACATCTAAAGAAAAAAGCTTGAATATTGAATTTTCAGCCAGGAATCCGCCCTAATAAATTGATTTAAGCACCAGTTCCGCTTCACTGCCCACCGGCGGCATTTTCTTCCAGTTAACCCGGTAATAATTTTCCGTATGTTTTAAGGGGATACTGTTGTCGGTGATGATGCCGCCATTGCAATCCGATGGGCAGACAATGCAGCCGGAAGGAAAATGAATTGCCTCACCGGTGCCATGGTAGACGAAATGAGGGGTATACGGCTTGAAAACTTCATGACCGTCGACATTGATTCTTTCCTCAATCAAATCTTCCAGGGCCACCTCCACAATCTTGCCGTCCTTTTTGAACCTGGCCGTCACAATGATCGGGTCGCCCATAAGATAATCATCCTTTTTAGTATTGCGACTCAATCCTCGCCGTGCTTCTACTTCTTCCATGGGGATCTGGTTTCGCGACACAATCCCGAGCTCCAGAATAGCTTTATTAATTTCGGCGCGGGGGACATCCGTTGTAAAGACGAAGTATTTTTCCATTTTTCCGCCTTTCATCCCGAAAAAGGCCTGAAACCGTCTGCCAAAATCACATACTCCGGGCTTTGAACAATCCTTGGTCACCGTCGCCGTAATCCGAATCTCTTTCGATTTGGGATCAATTGTCATGGTGTGCTTAACGCCTTTGACGATTTTCAGCTGGGTTGCCGTACCGGCAGACGCTTCCGGCGCGGTTAATGCTCCAAGGCCAAGACCAACCCCTGCCCAAATCCCTATCGCTACAATGCCGCCGATTATTACTCTGTGCAATGGCGAAGGTAAAATGCTGCGTTTTCTCAGAAATTCCATTGTGTTCTCCTTTCTTTTTTGTTCGTCGGTTTTACACGAATAAACAGCACGATGCGCCGGTTACAGCTCCCCTCATAAAAACAAAAATGGCGTGCCAAGCAACAAGGCGAGACGGACCGAAAACCCCATGAGCATGCATTGGCTGGTTCGCCAAAATGGAACTTTAAGAGCGGCGACGCCAATGGCGACAAAGGAAATCGGCACAACAGGAACAGCAAACAAGATGAGAGCAATAAGTGCCGCAGGGGTGGCAATGTTTTTTTGATATTCTTCCAGTTTCCCGTCTTGCAGATACAGGACAATATCCCCTAAAAAAAACGTACCCACGCCAAAGGAGAATATGCCGGTAACGACAAAAGCGGCATAGCTGAAAAAAGAGCCGAGCCCTAAACCAAAGGCTGAGGTGATGGCGGAAACCAGGATCGGTTTACTGAAGGGCAGATAAAAATTCTGGATAAGATGGGAAAGAACCATCTGGGGCAAGGCCTCGGTGGCAACACCCATGGACCTGAAATAATCTGCAAACATCGCCGAATCGGCGGCTTGCAGATTCTTCACGTTAAACAGCCAGTAGAACTCATAGGTATAGAAATAGGCGTCGAGAAAATAGAAATACTTGTAGACGAGCAGTGTGGCAAAAAGGGCAACACCGAGCATGACGAACAGCGCCACCCCCTTTTTCTTGAGTGCGGGTTTGAGGCGGTCGCTATGGCAAGGTTTGTCGCATTCTTTTGCTTTGAGGCCAATGATCATTGGGGTATTTTCCCCTGGGTTTTACTGCTTTTGTTTATAAAAAAATGGTATCGCTGACACCCCGGCTATCAACAGGAGGCCAACAATAAATTCTGCCGTCAGATTGCCCTTGATTACCTCCAGCAAAGAACTCGAAAAAACAATAAAAGCGATGCAGGCCGGCAGCATACAGATGAAGGAAGCAACGACATAGTGGACAAATTTGACCCTGGTAAGGCCAAAAGCATAATTCAGGAGATTAAAGGGGAAAAGCGGGATAAGACGGGTGAAAGCAACCGCTTTCCAGCCATGTTGCTCGACCATTATGTCGAGCTGCCTCCATTTCGGATTCCACAATTTTCCTTCTATCCAGCCCCGGCCGATATACCGGGAGATAAGAAAAGCAATCGAGGCGCCAACGGTTGCCCCGGTGATGCTGTAGACAACGCCCCAGAATGGTCCGAACAGGATGCCGCCGACTATGGTGATCGGCAGGCCCGGGAGAAAAAAGGCAGGCGCAGCCGCATAGGTCAGCATAAAGATCATTGGCGCCAGCGCCCCGTACCCTTCCATAATCGCCCGGAGTTTCTCCTGTTCAAGATATTGGGTCAGGCCGCTCATCCGCACAGCAACGATGGCGGCAACAAGTAGAGCAAGCAAGGCGATACGTTTGAGCATTCCGCCTTTGGCCGTGTCTTCCCCGACAAAAGTCCTTTCCCGGTGTGTGGCAGCTGGTATTTTCTTTTTAAAATGTTTTTTAAGGAGCAAACGATTGAGGTAGGTCCAGGGAGCTTTGGCAATTTTCACCTGGCCGGCAAGGGTCGCTTCCGGCTCAAAAAGCACATCGAGAATATGGCTGGTGGGGGTTACAGAGCCAAGAAAATGGGCACATCCTGCGCAATATGTAAGAATTCTTACCCCTGCGGCTTCTTCTTTGCGTCGCACCCCCCAGCCCTTGGCGAAATCGGGACGAATACACCCCACTGACCCTCCCTCCCCGCAGCAGATGGTTTTGGCTCCGTGGTGTTTCATTTCCTCAATATTCAGGGATTTACTTCTGGCAATCTGGCGGATGGCAGTGTGGATTTGCCCTTCGTTTCTGGTTGCGCAAGGGTCATGAACCGTGACCGTCGCAGAAATGTCCGTGGTTAGCGGCAAAGAGGTTTCTGCCAGATGCTCATAAACGGTTTTCACCTGCAGAGCCTCGCCGTACTGCTTGAACACTCTGTAGCAGTTCGGACAGGCGACCAGGACGTTTTTCACCCCATGTTGCCGCAGGTATTCCTGCATCTCGCTGAACATGGCCTGAAAATGTTTTTCTCTGCCGAGATCGTGTGATGGTTTCGTGCAGCAATCCAGCACGATACCTAGATTGGGGATGGAATTATTTAAATGCTCATAAAGGGCTTTTACCTTGCCGGGTCGCGTTCCCGGCAAGGTGCAACCGGGAAACAGAACCGTATCACAGTTTTCAGGGAGCGCATAATAGGAGTAGCGTGTGGAGGTCCCCCGTTTTTCGTAATTAAGAATACGGCCATAGTCAGATAAATCCTGCACTCCACGGGCGACCGCTTCACGGCGCATTTCCAGAAACATTGCGGCCGGATCAATTTTAACAGGACAAACGGCAGCGCAAAGCCGGCAAAGGCTGCATTCAAACGGCATCACCTGATCTTTGCGGGAAGTGGGGTCGTAGGCATCAGCAATCTGTTTTGGACTGCCATACTTCCGGAGAAATGCGCATTCCTGCCGACAGAGCTTGCACTGAATGCACTTTTCCGACTGATTTGCCAGCTCCTGTCCAAGTGCTTCCCTGACCACGTATTTCGTTGGCATCATTTTGGTTTTTTCCTGTTTGTCTGTCATATGGTGCTGCATCTATGAAAAATAACGACAGCTTTGTCCAATCATTAATTCAGGACACTTTAAATAGTACCCATAGGTTATTTCTATACACAGTTTCCCAGGATTCCCTGACCATCTCTAAAAAAAGCACTCGACGTCGAGCCACAGCTCAACGGCCGAGCACTGAGTGCTTTCCTGGTAGGCCTTGGTTTCGATGAACCCAGGGAAATGGATGGGGATGAGTGAACCTGAGAAACTCAGTGAAGTACAGGCCGAAAATCTAACTGAATGTTCCGACAAGCAGCCGCTTGTCGCATTATATTTCTATATAGAAAAAATCAACTACACCGATCAGACAACCATTCCCGCTAACCTGCTTTTCGCACCCGTGCCAGCAGGACAGGCACTGGCATCGGGGCTATGCTCACCCCTTCTTTCCTCTTCTGTTGCTGAGCAACACCCAGAAACTGAAGGCAAAAAGCAAAATGCTCATGCCGACAAACCCCTTGGTGTATTGGGCCACCAGGGGTTTGTCGAAGGAAGCCATATACAGGCTTTCCGCGACCTGGACGGTGATGGCGGCGCCATGGGCGCCGTGCTCCGCCTCGCCTATCACCGTAATCCGCCACGTGCCGGGCCGGTCCGGCAGGAACGAGACGATGCCGTTGCGGTCGGTCCTTCCCTTCTGGTGCGGGATGGTGTCTCCCGGCCCGAAGATCTCGTAGGCAGAGTAACTGACCGGATCGTCCGGGCCATAGAAAACCCTGGCGCTGATCCCGCGGTTTTCCACCCGGTAATGGACGGCATGGGCGCGGGACGTAGTCGCGGTGGCACAGAGCAGGAACAGGGCAAATAGGGCACTAACAAAGCGCATGGTTCTTCTCCGAAGCAAGGGTTTCGCGGCGACAGAAAGGATGGCCCTACCCGCCGCCGCAATCCCATCTAAAACGTTATTTGATCGCAAAGGTCAGGGTTGCCAAGTAGGACTCCACATCGCAATCATCGGGCCGACTAAAGGGGAGCTCATGCTGGGCCCTGAGGAGCCAAACCCCGG